>CAXTRP010000079.1:3842-9715 GCA_964246615.1 uncultured Caulobacteraceae bacterium
GCTGCGCGAGGCGTACGGTGAGGACGTCGGCCAGGACTCGCTGTTCCTGCAGCACACCTACCTGACGGTCGTGGTCAAGGCGATCGCCGCCCGTGTTCTCGATCTGCCGGTGGATGATCCCCAGCGCCTGCTGTCCGGCCGCGCCCTGTCCGATGAGGGCATCCTCGGCGCGGTCGAGGCGGACTTCTTCGATTGGCCGCTCAAGCTGCCCGAGGGCGCCGATGTGGAGCTGAAGTTCGCAGGCGACGACCCGCGCCTGTCGATCCAGGCCGGCCGCTCGCGCTTCAACCTGCCGGTGCTGCCCGCGGGCGACTTTCCGGTGATGTCGTCGGACGGGCTGTCTGAGCCCATCACGGTGGACACCAACGACCTGATCCGCCTGATCGACAAGACGCGCTTCGCCATCTCGACGGAGGAGACCCGCTACTACCTGAACGGGCTTTATCTCCACACGGTGAACGAGGGCGGCGAGACCAAGCTGCGCGCCGTGGCCACCGACGGTCACCGTTTGGCGCTGGCGGAGATGCCGGCGCCCGCTGGCGCGGTTGGTGCGCCGGGCGTGATCGTGCCTCGCAAGACCATCCAGGAGGCGCGGCGGCTGCTCGACGACGCGGGTGAAAGCGTTCAGCTGCAACTGTCCGCCGCCAAGGTGCGCTTCGAGTTCGGCCGCGCGGCGCTCACCAGCAAGGTGATCGACGGCTCCTTCCCCGACTACATGCGGGTGATCCCGCGCGACAACCAGAAGGTCGCGCTCATCGACAACAAGTTGTTCGCCAACGCCGTGGATCGGGTCGCCACCATCTCGGCGGAGAAATCCCGCTCGGTAAAGCTCGCGCTTGAGCCCGGTAAGGTGATCCTGACCGTGCGCAACATGGAAGCGGGCCAAGCGGTGGAGGAGGTCGAGATCGATTACGACGGCGACCCCTTCGAGATCGGCTTCAACGCGCGCTACCTGCTGGACGTCGCCGGCCAGATCCAGGGCGAGACGGCCGAGTTCCGCTTCGCCGACCCCGCCTCGCCAACCCTGGTGCTCGATCCGGCGGATGCAGGCGTGCGCTACGTGCTGATGCCATTGCGGGTGTAGGGCGGGCCTTTAACAGTAAGCTGTTTAGTTCCCTTATCCTCGAGCTTGTCCCGAGAACTGAGTTCGGCCTCATCTCAACGCCTACGGCGCGACAGCGCCCCGCTGTCGGAAAGCTTGATCCCCGGGACGAGCCAGAGGACGACGTGCCGAGCGGCGAGCGTTCAGTAAGTCACCGCCGTGGTCGCCACCATCGGCGCGAGGAAGCCGTTCACGACGATGCGGAGCGCCTGCAGCAGCAGAAGCAGGATGATCGGGCTGATGTCGATGCCGCCCAGGTTAGGCATGATCCGGCGGATCGGGCGCAACATGGGCTCGGTGAGCCGGTCCAGGGTCTTGACCGCGCGGTACATGGCCGGGTTGCGCAGGTTGATCACGTCAAACGCCACCAGCCAGCTCAGGACAGCGGTGACGATGATCACGAAGATGGCTAGGCTGATCAGACTGTTGAACAGGAACAGTAGGGCGGCGACGATCGGCATCGGGGTCTCCAGACCGGTTGTCTGTGCACGCGTTCGGGGCCGCGCTCAAGCCGGCGCGCCGGGCGAGTGCAGCGGCTTGACAGCACCGAGCTGAAGCGACAGTGGTCCGCCCCCGCAGGGAGGGTGGCCCATCCCCTCGCAAACCGCCCCTGCATGCTGGAGCCCCCACATGAGCGCCCGCATCCTGGACGGCGTCGCCCTGGCAGGCCGGTTGCGCGCCGAGATCGGCGAGGCGGTGACGGCCCTCGTCGAGCGGGGGCGCAGGGTTCCGGGTCTGGCTGTCGTGCTGGTGGGCGACAACCCGGCGAGCCACGTCTATGTCCGCAACAAGGGCGTAGCGACGCGGAAGGCCGGGATGCTGTCCACCGAACACCGCCTGCCCGCCGACGTATCCGAGGCTGACCTGCTGGCGATGGTGGCGGCGCTGAACGCCGACGAGGCCGTAGACGGCATCCTGGTCCAGCTTCCCCTGCCCGCACAGATACGGACCGAAAAAGTGCTGGCCGCCATCGAACCCGAGAAGGATGTTGACGGGTTCCACGCGCTCAACGTCGGCAGGCTTTGGGGTGGCGAGGCGGGACTTGTCCCCTGCACGCCGCGGGGCTGCATGAAGCTGATCTCGGAGGCTGGCCGCGATATCGGCGGGTTTGACGCGGTGGTGATCGGCCGCTCGGGGATCGTCGGCAAGCCTATGACCCAGCTGCTGCTAGCGGCCAACTGCACGGTCACCATCGCGCACTCCCGCACCCGCGACCTGCCAGCCGTCTGCCGCCGGGCGGACATCCTGGTGGCGGCGGTGGGAATACCGGGCCTGGTCCGAGAAGCTTTCATCAAGCCGGGGGCCACCATCATCGACGTCGGTATAAATCGCATCGCCAAGGAAGACGGCGGTACACGGCTGGTGGGCGACGTCGCCTTCGAAGAGGCCGTTGAGGTCGCAGGAGCCATCACGCCCGTACCAGGCGGGGTCGGCCCCATGACCATCGCCTGCCTGCTAGAAAATACGCTGACGGCCTACAACAGACGGACCGCCTAGCCTTTGGTCGCCGAAATGACGGCCCGCAGAAGGCGGATCAGAAAGCCGCCTACTTCTTCAGGAAGCCACCGAACTTGGCGGCGAAGCGCGAGACGCGGCCGGCGCGATCGAGCAGGGTGGACGTACCGCCGGTCCATGCCGGGTGGGTGCGCGGATCGATGTCGAGCGCCAGATTGGCGCCTTCCTTGCCGTAGGTGGAGCGCGTGCGGTAGGTGGACCCGTCGGTCAGCGTCACGTTGATAAAGTGGTAGTCGGGATGGATGTCTTGTTTCATGGAGGCGGACACCGCAGTGAGGCATGGAAAACGGCGAAGCCCGCCGGGTCAGGCGGGCTGCGAGCCGACGGTCATACAGTAGAAGCGACAGCCTCCACAAGAGGCTCGCCTAAGGACCGCCTATGAGCCAGGTCTCACCCTCTCCCATCGATCCGGCAGAAGTCGCGGGGCGGCCGAGCCGCGGGGCGGCGCTTGCCGGCGAGATGCTGAACGCGGAGGCCAAGCGAGGCCGCCAGCGTGATCTGCGACCCCTTCGTACGCTGCTGCCCTACATCGTCGCGCACAAGGGCCTGGCGCTCGGCGCCTTGATGTTCCTGCTGCTCTCCACCATCGCCACGCTGAGCCTGAGCGTGGCTGCGCGGCTGGTGCTCGACCACGGCTTCACCAGCCAGACGGGCGCTGCGCTGAACCTCTACTTCCTGGGCGGCCTGGGGGTGGCGGTGCTGCTGGCCATCGCCAGCGGCTCTCGCTTCTATTTCGTCAATCGGCTGGGCGAGCGGGTGGTGGCGGATCTGCGCCAGCGCATCTACGCCCACGTGCTGGGGCTGGACCAAGCCTACTTCCTGCACATGCGCACGGGCGAGGTGCTGTCACGCCTGACCACCGACACCGCGATCGTCGAAACCATGGTGGGCATCAACACCTCGGTGGCGCTGCGCAACCTGCTGACCATGACGGGCGCCATCGTGCTGATGGCCATCGTCAGCGTAAAACTGACGCTTGCGGTGCTGCTGGTGGTGCCAGCGGTGCTGATCCCGCTGATTCTGTTCGGTCGCAGGGTGCGCCGCCTTTCCACACATGCCCAGGACCGGTTCGCCGAAGCGGTGGGCTACGCGGGCGAGACCCTGGACCAGCTGGACACCGTGCAGGCTTTTGGCCGCGAGGGCCGAGCGGGGCGTCAGTTCGCAGAGTCGGTGGAGACGGCGTTCGCCGCCTCTGTCCAGCGTCTTCAGGCTCGCGGCCTGCTCACGGTCGCCGTCATGACGTTCGTTTTCGGCAGCATTGTGGGCGTGCTCTGGCTGGGGGCCCAGTCGGTGCGCAGCCACCAACTGACCGGCGGCGCGTTGCTGCAGTTCATCATCCTGGCCGTCCTGGCCGCAAGCGCTGTCAACGCTTTGCAGGAGGTCTGGAGCGAGGTGCAGAAGACGGCCGGCGCCATGCAGCGGATCGGCGAAATCCTGGCCGCCCGCCCCGGCATCGCGCCCCCGGCCAGGCCTCGCCCGCTGCCTGTCCCTGCCCGGGGCGAGATCGCCTTCGAGGACGTGGTATTCCACTATCCGGCGCGCCCCGAGATGGCGGCCCTGAACGGCTTCAGCCTTCGCGTGGCGCCAGGGGAAACCGTAGCCCTGGTCGGACCGTCGGGCGGCGGCAAGAGCACGGTGCTGCGCCTGTTGCTGCGCTTCTACGACCCTCAAGGTGGCGCGGTGCGGCTGGACGGGGTGGATCTGCGCGAGGCCGATCCCGCCGACGTGCGCGAGCGCCTGGCCCTGGTGGCGCAGGACGCCGCCATGTTTTCCGGCTCGGCGCTCGACAACATCCGCTTCGGTCGCGCCGACGCGGATGTAGACGCCGTGCAGGCCGCTGCGCGCGCGGCGCAGGCCGACGGCTTCCTCAACGCCCTGCCCCAGGGCTTTGACAGCCGCCTGGGCGAGCGCGGCAAGACGCTCTCCGGCGGCCAGCGGCAGCGCCTCGCCATCGCGCGGGCGCTGGTGCGCAACGCCCCCGTGCTCCTGCTGGACGAGGCTACCAGCGCTTTGGACGCGGAGAACGAACGCCTGGTGCAGCGTGCGCTCGTCGAGGCCATGAGCGGGCGCACGACCCTGGTCATCGCCCACCGTCTGTCCACGGTGCTGCGCGCGGACCGCATCGTGGTCATGGACGAAGGCCGTGTGGTGGAGGAGGGCCGCCATGCAGACCTGCTGGCGCGTGGTGGCCTCTACGCCCGCTTGGCGCGGCTGCAGTTTGAGGTGGAAGCAGCATAAAGATGCTCCTCACTGGGGGAGCTGTCGCGAAGCGACTGAGGGGGCTCCAGCTTGGGACCGGCGGCGCAACCCCTTCCACCCTGCTGCGCAGGCTCCCCTCCCCTAGTGGGGGAGGACTAAAGCGCCCTACCCCAGTGCGCTCCAGGGTAGGGGATGCACCCGGCGGTCTCCAAGCGCGGCCACCAGGGGCGGCGCCTCGAACAGGGTGGTGAACGCTACGTCGCGCACGTTCAGCCCGCCCGCATAGGCCCCAAACGCCGGCAGCACGATCCGCTCTCCATCGGTGACAAAGGCCCGCCGCCGGATGCCGGCGCGACCGCGGATGAGCTTGGCGCAGGGGTGCAGATGGCCAGCCACCTCGCCGACCTGGCGCCCCGCCGCCGGCTCATGGCGCAGAATCAGACTGGCGAGCCGAACCTCGTCCGCCACATCGCCCACCAGCTCGGCGCCCGCTTCGGCAAGCAGCAGAACGTCGTGGTTGCCCTGCGCCCAGATGATCCTGGTGGCGAGCGCCAGCCGGGCCAGGCGCAAGGCGTAGGCCGGGGCGATGCGGCCGAGCGCGCGTTTGTCGTGGAAGCTGTCACCCAACATCACGACCGTGCGGGGCGCCAGCGCCGCCACCTCCGCCTCCAGCCGCACGAGCGTATCGCCGGTATCGTAGGGCGGCAGCAGTTGGCCGCGCGCCGCGTACGCGGAACCCTTCTCGAAATGCAGGTCGGCGACGATCAGGGCGCGCTCCGAAGGAATCCAGAGCGCCCCGGAGCAGCGGAGCGCGCACTCCGTCCCGTTCACCTCCACCCAAAGCGAACCGCACGGCGTAGGGTCCGTCAGACGTTCACGGCTCAAGGCCCGCAAGGCGCTCACCTGCGCCTCGCCAAGAACAAAGGATGAATCACGCCCCGACATAGCAGGGCGCGGACTCAGCTGTCCAGGAAGCTCCGCAGCTTACGCGAACGGCTCGGATGCTTGAGC
The DNA here is from genome assembly GCA_964246615.1 of uncultured Caulobacteraceae bacterium. GTDB lineage: Bacteria > Pseudomonadota > Alphaproteobacteria > Caulobacterales > Caulobacteraceae > CAHJWH01. Next base: position 9,670 of record CAXTRP010000079.1, read on the forward strand.
TTGCGCAGCGCCTTGGCCTCGATCTGGCGGATGCGCTCGCGGGTGA
>CAXTRP010000080.1:0-9672 GCA_964246615.1 uncultured Caulobacteraceae bacterium
GTAGAACTGAGGGGAGCGGCGGTCGAAGGAGGAACGGGTTCGGTCATGGAGGAGGCGCGACTCACGGCGACGACACGCAGATCAGCGTGGCGTCATCGGCTCGGCTTGGAAAGGGTCAGTAGCCTTGGTCTTGGTCATAGCCCTTGCGCGCCGAATAGAAGGCCAGCCAGATGAAGCCGCCTGTGAGAAGCGCTGTGAAACCGCCCGCGAGACCCATGGCTATCCACCCGTGGATCGACATGGGTGCATCCCCCGCCAGCCTCCACGCGGCCCACGCGCCCCATCCCGCTAGACCGACCATCCCAGCCAGCGCGGCGATGAGCAGGAGGAGGCCGATGGACGGCTTCACGGCCTGTCTGGCGCCTTCGACAGGTGTCGGCCGCCTACAGCGAACCTGAAAGATCGTAGCCGGCCTCGTGCGCCAGGCTCAACAGCTCCGTTCGCGAGCGATCGCCCTTCGTGGCCTGGCCGCGCGCCCAAAGCGTGACGGAGCGTGTACCCGAGCGGCAAAAGGCGAGCACCGGGCCATCGGCCGCCTCAATGGCGTCGTGCATGGCTTCCATCTGTCCGGGCGCGGGCGCGCCGACAAAGGGAATGTGAATGTAGGCGACACCTGCGGCGACGGCGGCGGACTGCATGGTGGCGCTGCTCGGTTGGCCGGGCGCCTCCCCATCGGGGCGGTTGTTGATGAGAAGGACGAAGCCCTGAGCCGCGGCCATAGCGACCTCCTCAGCCCGCAGTTGCGGTGCGACCGAGAAGGTATCGGTGACGCGGCGGATGTCGGCCATGATGGTCACTCCTGGAAAACGGCCTCAACCGTCGCTTGATCGATGCTGTCGAGGCTTTGGGGCGCTTAGGGCCGGGGCGGCGGCGGCGGGGGCTGAGCCGTGGTGGGAGCGGCTTTGCTGGGTAGAGCCGCGGCGCCGCCCGCCGGCCCGATGGCCGCTTCCGGAGCGCCCGCCGCGCCTGCATCGTTCGTCTCCGCAGGAGCGGGGCCGAAATCGGGCAGGTCATTGACGTTCACCTGCCCGCCCGTCACCTGCGCCTGCCGGTTCTGCAGGTAGAGAGAGCGCAGGGTGGCATAGGAGTCCGTGGCCATGGCGTCGATCTGCTTGAGCTGCGGATCGGCGTTGGCCCGGGTGTCCAGGCCGCCGACGATCGTGCGCCCAGCATTCACGGCGAAGCGGCCGGTATAGTTGATCCATGTGAGGGGGTCGCTGGCGGAGTCGACACCGCTGCCGATCAGGTCGCGCACGTCGGAAGGGCCAAGCACCGGAATGAAGATGAAGGGGCCAGGCGGCACCCCGTAACGCCCGAGCGTCGTTCCAAATCCGTTCTGATGATACGGAATGCCGCTGGCCGTCGCCGGATCAGCCAAGCCGCCTATGCCGATCGTGGAGTTGATGGCCAGCCGGCCCAGACTCTGCGCCGCCGCCTTCGGGTGCAGCTGCAAAACGTCGTTGAAGAAGATCACCGGCTCGCCGACGTTCTGGATGGCGTTGTGCAAGCCGGTGCGGACCGGGTGCGGCAGGGCGTGAGCGTAGAAGACGGACGCCGGCCGGATCGCCACGCGATCAAGGTAGCGGAAGAGGGCGTAGGACTTGCGGTTCAGGTTTTCATACGGATCGGGGTTGCTGCCGATCGCCACGCCCGAGGCAGGAGCCGCAGCAGTCTGGTTCACCACGCCAGGCGCGGCGTTCGTTCCGCGGTGACCTACCGCGTCCAGCCCGGTCTGCGCAAAGGCCGCGCCAACGGTCAGCAACGACATGGCGGTTATCAGTAGCGAGGCTCTCAGCACCAGGGTCTCCACGTCACGCACCGTCATAACGGCGACGTTTGGTTGCAACAATGTTCAGGAGCCCAAAACGTTCGTCCCCGCAAGCGTCTCCACCGGGATCCAGGAGACCAGAACCAGCTGTAGGGGAACCAAGCCGCTCCCCGATCGCTCAAAGCCTGAATTGAGCAGCGGCCGCTTAACACGTGGATTTGCTGAAGAAGCTGCGGTGTGTAAAGAGCCGCCCGTGACGTTTATGCGGGCGCTGAGGGGACCGGATGGCCGCTGAAGACTCCTCTAAAGGCGATGGATCGGACGGCGGCGTTCCCCAGACCCACGATCCACGCAGTTACCGTTCCGAGGCCCCCGACGGCGGCAAGGAAGACGGTAAGGGCGCTGATGACGCAAAGCCGGAGAAGCCGAAGAAGGGTCTGCTGCAGCGGCCGGTGACCCTGATCATACTCGTCGGGATAGTGCTGACATTGCTCGTCCTGGGCGTGCTGGTTTGGCTGCATGCACAGCACTTCGAGTCCACTGACGACGCCTTCGTGGACACCCACCTCGTCCGCCTCGCGCCACAGATCTCCGGCCGGGTGCTCAAGGTCCTGGTGGACGACAATCAGCGTGTCACCGCCGGTCAGGTGGTGATCCAGATCGATCCGAGAGACCAGCAGGCTCAGCTCTCCCAGGCAGAGGCCACCAAAGCGCAGGCCCAGGCCACCATCGCCCAGGCTCAAGCGACGCTCGACCAGAACGCCGCCCAAGTGCGGGTGGCGCAGGCGACCTACACGCAGAACCTGGCGCAGGCGGGGAGCTCCGCGGCGCAGGCGACCAACTCCGCCCGCGACCTGGTGCGCTATCAGACCCTGCAGGGCGTCAATCCCACAGCCGTCTCCCAGCAGCAGCTCGACCAGGCGCAGGCCGCAGCCCAGGGCAACGCCGCCCAGCGCGACGCCGCCGACCGCCAGGCGGTCGCCGCCAAGCGCCAGATCGCCGCCACCGCCGCCCAGGCAGGGGCGGCGCGCGCGCAGATTGCTGCGGGCCGGGCCCAATCCGACCAGGCGGACGCGCAGATCCGGACTGCACAGCTGAACCTTGGCTACGCCACGGTTCACGCGCCCGAAGCCGGAACAGTCGCTCAGCGCACCATCGCCATCGGCGCCTACGTCAATCCTGGCGCCCAGATCATGGCCATCGTGCCGTTGCGCACCTGGATCACCGCAAACTTCAAGGAGACGCAGCTCGCATACATGCGGGCGGGCCAGTTCACGACGGTGCACGTGGACGCGTGCCCCGCCGCCAAGATCACCGGGCATGTGGACAGCATCCAGCGCGGCTCCGGCCAGGCCTTCGGCTTGCTGCCGCCGGAAAACGCTACGGGCAACTTCGTCAAGGTGGTGCAGCGCGTGCCCGTGAAGATCGTGCTCGACAATGTTCCATCCGACTGCCCGCTGGGACCCGGCCTGTCGGTCGAGCCCAAGGTCACGGTGCGCTAGACGTGGCCGAGGCGGGCGCAGGCGACGGCTGGACGCCCGCGCGCTCGGTCGCCGGGGGGCGCAACCCCTGGCTGATCCTGGGCGTGATCTCCATCGCCACCTTCATGACGACGCTGGACAGCTCCATCGCCAACGTCGCGCTGAACCACATCGCGGGCTCTACGGGCTCCAGCTACGACGAGGCCACATGGGTGCTCACCACCTTCCTGGTGGCGCAGGCGGCGATCACCCCTATCAGCGGCTGGCTGGCCGACGTGTTCGGCCGCAAGCGCTACTACATGTTTTCGGTCTTCCTGTTCACCTTCGCCTCCTTCCTGTGCGGCATTTCCCAGGACCTGACGACCCTGGTCCTCGCGCGCATCCTGCAGGGGATCGGGGGCGGCGGATTGGCGCCTGTGGAACAGTCCATGCTGGTGGACACCTTCTCGCCCAAGCAGCGCGCGCTGGCCTTCGCGGGCTATGGGATCGTGGTTATCGCGGGGCCGACCATAGGGCCGACGCTCGGCGGCTGGATCACCGACAACTACAGCTGGCACTGGGTCTTCCTGATCAACATTCCAGTGGGCTTGTTGTCGCTGTTCCTGGTGCACCTGTTCGTGGACGAGCCTGCCGCGATTATCAAGCAGCGCAAGGAGATGACCAAGGGCGGCATCAAGTTCGACTGGCCTGGCTTCGCGCTCTCCGCCCTGTTCCTGGGCGCGTTGGAGATCACCTTGGATCGGGGCCAGCGGCTGGACTGGTTCTCCAGTCCGGTGATCCAGGTAACCTCGGTGCTCTGCGTCGTCTCGCTGGCGGCCTTCATCCCGTGGGAGCTGACCCGCAAAGATCCCGTGGTGAAGATCAGGATGTTCGGCCAGCGCAACTTCGCCGTCGCCGCGTTGATGCTCATGGTGGTGGGCGTGCTGATTTTCGGAACCGCCCAGTTCATCCCCCAGCTGCTCCAGCAGGTGATCGGCTACACCGCGACCAACGCGGGTCTGGCGCTCACGGCGGGTGGGGCGGTGACCATCCTGTTCATGCCGCTGGCGGGCGTGCTCAGTTCAAAGGTCGACGCCCGGCTGCTGGTGGGCTTCTCTTTCCTGATGCAGGGCATCGCGTTCTGGAACTTCAGCCAGCTCGACACACAGCTGTCGTTCGGCTCGGTGGCGGCGGCGCGGGCTTTCCAATCCTTCAGCCTGCCGTTCCTGTTCGTGCCGATCACCTCGATCGCCTACGTCGGCCTGCGCCCCGACGAGAGCAACCAGGCCTCGGCCTTGATGAACGTGATGCGGAACCTCGGCGGCTCCATCGGTATCTCCATGATCCAGACCCTGACCGAGCAGCGCCAGCAGTTCCACCAGGCCCGCTATGTGGAGGCGCTGAACCCCTTGAACCCCAACTATGTCCAAGGCCTCAGCCAGATGAGCCAGCAGCTGCAGGGCAACGGCCAGCCGGCGGCCTTCGCCAATCAGCAGGCGTTGGGCCAGCTCTACAATCAGGTGAACCAGCAGGCGAGCATGATGTCCTACAACGACGCCTTTCGCATGCTGATGATCATCACGCTGTGCTGCCTGCCTCTGCTGCTCCTGATGAAGGGCCCGCAAGCGGGCGGCGCGAGCGAGGGAGGACTGTGATGGCCGAACCTGGCTTTCGCCCCGCCTGGCGAGCTTGCGCCGCGGCCCTGCTGGCGGGGGGAGTGGCGTGCGCCTGTACGGTGGGCCCTGATTACAAGCGGCCTGATCTGGCGACGCCTGCCCGTTATCAGGAGATCGGAACCCGCAAGGACGCGCCCCTCAGCCAACCTGTCGTCGCGCCTGTCGACGAGGCGCAGGTCGCAAGCTGGTGGAAGCAGTTCAACGATCCCACGCTGGACGGACTGGTGGCCCGCGCCATGGCCGGCAACCTGGACCTGAAGACCGAAGTCGCGCGTATCCGCCAGTCCCGAGAGCAGGAGGTGGTCGCCGGGGCCGCCGGGCTCCCGCACGTCAACTCGGTGGCCAACGCCCTTCGCGTCAACACCAACGCCAGCAACTCGCCCCTCAACGCCTTCACCGGGAACGGAGCGGCTGCGGCCGGAGGCGCCGGCGCCGCTGGCGGCGCGGCCGGCCGGTCTTCACCGTCCCACATCGACAACTTCGCAGTCGCTTTCGACGCCACCTGGGAGGTCGACGTGTTCGGCCAGGTGCGCCGCAGTGTGGAAGCGGCCCGAGCAGGGACCCAGGCGGCTATCTGGGCCAAGCGTGACGGCCAGGTGTCGCTAACCGCCGAGGTGGCCAGCGACTATCTCCAGCTTCGCCAGCTGCAGGTCCAGGTGGCTATCGCTCAGGAGGAGGTCGCCCGCCAGCAGGACACCTTCACCATCATTCACCAGCAGGCGCAGACCGGCTTCGTAACCCGGCTGAACGTCAACCAGCAGCAGGCGCAGGTCCAGGCCAGCATCGCGGCCATCCCGCAACTGCAGGCCCAGGCTCGAGGCCAGATCCATGCGCTGGGCGTCCTCCTCGGCCAGGATCCGGAGTCGCTCGCGCCCGAGCTGAACCCGCCACCCGGCATGAATTTGCCCGGCGTTCCGCAGACCTTGCCGATCGGCCTGCCGTCCGACCTGCTGCGCCGCCGTCCCGACGTGCGTGAGGCCGAACGTCAGCTCGCCCAGGCCAACGCCAACGTCGGCGTCCAAGTCGCCAACCTCTATCCCAAATTCAACATCCTGGCGCTCGGCTCGCTGGCATCGCCCACATTCCACGACGTGTTCAACGCCAACAGCGGCACGTCGGCCGGCGTCGGCCTCATCCAGTGGCCGATCTTCCAGGGCGGGCAGATCCGCGGCAACATACGCTCCACCCGCGCCCAGGAAGACCAAGCCTACTACGCCTACCAGAAGGCCATCCTCACCGCGCTGCAGGACGTGGAGGATAGCCTCGCCCGCTACCAGGCCGACCAGCGCCGCATCATCGCCCAACAGGCGTCCGTGACCGCCGCCGACAACTCCTTCACTATCGCCCGCCAGCAGTACGAGGTCGGTCTGGTCACCTACATCAACGTGCTTCAGGCCCAGCAGACGCTGCTGAACGCCCGGAACGGTCTTGTTCAAGACTTCGGCTCTTTGGCCGTGGACCTAACGTCGGTCTACAAGGCGCTCGGCGGCGGCTGGACGGCGGACGAAGGCAAGCTGCTCCAGAACGCGGGGCTGTCGTCGCCGTAGACGGTGCAGGTCAAGCCTTCGCCGCTTTACCCGTGCAGCTTGCGGGTGACCTCGGCTACGTGGCGACCCTGGAAGCGCGCTGCGCCGAGTTCATTCTCGCTCGGCTGGCGGGAACCGTCGCCTCCCGCAAGCGTGGTGGCGCCGTAAGGCGTGCCGCCGCTTACCTCATCAAGGGTCAACAAGCCTGGATAGCTGTAGGGCAGGCCGACAATCACCATGCCGAGATGCAGCATGTTGGTGATCAGGCTCATCAGCGTGGTCTCCTGGCCGCCGTGCTGACTGGCGGTGGAGCCGAACGCCGAGCCGACCTTGCCGTTCAGCGCGCCCTTGGCCCAGAGACCGCCCGTCTGGTCCAAGAAGTTGGCAAGCTGCGAATTGATACGGCCGTAGCGTGTTCCGCAACCCATGATGATCGCGTCATAGCCGGGAAGTTCATCCACCTTCGCCAACGGCGCAGGCTGATCGAGCTTGTAGTGCGACGCGCGCGCGACCTCGTCGGGCACAAGCCCCGGCACACGCCGGATATCGACCTCCACGCCCTCCACCTCGCGGGCGCCTGCGGCGATGGCCCCCGCCATGGTCTCGATATGGCCATAGGCGGAATGGTACAGAATCAGAAGCTTGGACACGCTTAGCCTCCTCGCCGAATGCACGATGCGGGCGCACCGAATGGAACTCTCATTGTTACAGTTCGAGCGACGGTCGCGCAAGGTTTTTTGCACGCGAAAGTCGGCTCTTGAAAACAGGCGACCGCAGGGATGAGCGCGTCCATCGAAGACGCCATCTTCCACATGCTCGGTGAAGCTTCGGGTCGCAGCGTCTCCGCCGAACAGGTTGCGCGGGCGGCCGGGGGTGAGGCGTGGCGTGCGGCGCTGGGGCAGGTGCGTGCGACGGCGGTGGGTTTGGCCCGCCAAGGAAAGCTGGACATCCTGCGGCACGGCAAGCCGGTCGATCCGAACGCATTCAAGGGCGTCTATCGTCTCCGCCTGCCTCAGGCGGCGGACGTGGATAACGCGGCTGATCGGACGTGAGTGTCGGGCGGCGTCAGGTCTTGGCGAGCTTTCTGGCTGCTTCAGGCGCTGCGGCCTGCCAACCCCTGGTGCAAGGGCAGGGCGTACTCCAGAGCGGGTTCAAGGGGCCAAGGCTTGAGCCGGACGCTTTGATCGCTACGGATGGCGCACGCTTGCCGATGCTGGTGTGGAACGCGGTGGACGCTCAAGGCGCACCTACGGCGCCGTGGGCGGTGATCATCGGCCTGCACGGGATGAACGACTACGCCGCCGCCTTCGGTCTGGCAGGACCCTATTGGGCGGCCCGGGGCGTGACGACCTACGCCTATGACCAGCGCGGGTTTGGCCGCGCGGCGTTCCGGGGCGTGTGGGGCGGTGAGGGGCTGATGGCCGACGACCTTCGCACCGGAGCAGCGCTGGTGCGCGCCCGCCACCCCGGCGCCGTCGTGGCTGTGGTGGGAGAAAGCATGGGCGGGGCGGTGGGGATCGCTGCGTTCGCCTCTTCAACGCCGCCGGCCGCGGACCGGCTGGTGCTGGCGTCGCCCGCGGTGTGGGGGTGGCGCGAGCAGGGGCTGCCGAACAGCTTGGCCCTATGGATCGGCGCGCATGTGGCCCCTGGTTCCAGGATCACCGCCCCCGGATGGCTGGCGCGGCGGATCAGGGCGTCGGACAACATGGCCGAACTCCGCCGCATGGGGCTCGACCGCAACATGATCTTCGCGACCCGAATCGACACGGTCTATGGCTTGGTGGAGTTGATGCAGCACGCACAGGACCGGATCGCAGACGTGGCCGCACCGGTGCTCTATCAGTACGGCGCCCACGACCAGATCATTCCCGAGCACGCGGCCTTCCGCGCGGCGAGCCGGCTGAAGCCCGGTGATCGCAGCGCCTACTACGCAGACGGCTGGCACCTGCTGCTGCGCGACCTTAGCCGCCGTCGCGTGCTCGACGACATCCTTGCATACGTTTCCGATCCGGTGGCGCCGCTGCCGTCCGGTGCTCCTGCGATCCCCACCCGGCGCTTGGCGATCCCCGCGCGGACCGCCGCGATCGGCTGAGCTTGCGGCTGGAGGGGGATCGGTCTACGTCGCCGGCCTTTCCAGCCGCCGGACCTAAGCTGAAATGACCTTGTTCGACTCCGCCGCTTTCGAGGACCACGAGAGCGTGCAGGCGTTCTACGACGAGAAGACCGGCTTGAAGACCATCATCGCCGTCCATTCCACCGCGCGCGGACCGGGCGCGGGAGGATGTCGCATGTGGCCCTATCCGTCCTCGGATGCGGCGTTGGAGGACGTGCTGCGGCTGTCCCGCGCCATGTCGTACAAGAACGCCATGGCCGACCTGGCGCTTGGCGGCGGCAAGTCGGTGATCATCGGCGACAGCCGCACGCAGAAGACGCCGGCCCTGTTCGAGGCTTTTGGCCGCGCCGTGGAGGCGGTGGGCGGACGGTACTGGGCCGCGGAGGACGTGGGCACCTCTCCCGCCGACATGATCCACGCCCGCAGCCAGACCCGCTTCATCGCCGGTCTCGACGGACATCGCGCAGCGTCGGGCGATCCCAGTCCGGTGACGGCGGAAGGCGTGTTCCGCGGGATAGCCCTCGCCTCACGCAGAGTCTTCGGAGCAGGTCTGGACGGCCTGACGGTGGCGGTCCAGGGCGTGGGCCACGTGGGCGGCATCCTCGCCCACAAGCTGCACGCCGCGGGTGCTCGTCTGATCGTCACCGACGTGGACAAAGCCGCGCTGCAGACCGTCGCCGATGCAACGGGAGCGCAGATCGTCGCGCCGGACGCGATCTTCGACGTGCAAGCCGACGTATTCGCACCCTGCGCACTTGGCGGAGCGGTGAGCGCGGCGAGCCTGCCAAGGCTCAGGGCGCGGGTGATTGCAGGTGGAGCCAATAACCAGATCGCCGACGCCGCGGTCGGCTGTGCGGTGTTCGAGAGGGGCGTTCTGTACGCCCCGGACTACGTCATAAACGGTGGCGGCATAACCAATGTCGCCGGAGAGATCAGAGCTCTTGAGCGAGACGAGGACTTTGATCCGATGTGGGTCGAGGCCAAACTCTCCATGCTTATGCAGACGCTGGATGAGGTATTCGAGCGCTCTCTAACGGATCGTCGTCCCACCCAGGACATTGCCGATGAGATGGCCCGCTCTCGGATCTTGGCGGCCGCCAAGGGCTGATGCAAACGAGCGCTCGCCCCC
>CAXTRP010000081.1:0-9662 GCA_964246615.1 uncultured Caulobacteraceae bacterium
TCCTCGCCCTTGATGGTGGAGACGGTGAAGTGGTTGTCCCAGAACAGCGCCCAGCGCTCCCGGAACGGCGCTGGCGTCGTGGCCGCAAGCTGCGCCCGCGCCAGCACCTGGGCGTCGATGATGTCGCGCAGCGGCTGGGTCGCGGCCTTGCGCGCCGCCTGATCGGCGCCTGCAGCCTTTTCGGTAGCGCGCGCGGCGACAAAGGCCTGGTAGGTGTCCTGCCCGCTGGCGAGCGGCTGGCCGTCCGAAGCATGGGGGATGTCGGCCCCCTGCGGCCTGATCTGGTCGAGCAGCCAGCCCCGCGGGTCGGCCTGCACCTGGGCGAGTTCACCCGGCCGGGCGCCCAGACCGAAGCGGGTGACGGCGATGGCGGCGTCGAGCTGAGGATCGGAGCGGAAAGCCATGCTGTCGCCCATCGCATTCGGCCGGCCTGGCCGCTACATCGCCGTTTCGCACCTGGCAGCTGACGAGAGCATGAATGCCGCCATCTTCGCCGTCCGCAGCTGCGCGGCCGCACCGCTTCTATAAGGCCGCCGCCGTCGCGCCGCGTGACGACCTTTTCACCGTCCTGCTGGACGGGCGCGGGGTCAAGACGCCGGCCGGCGCACCGCTGCTCTTGCCGACTGCGGCGCTGGCGCAGCTGATCGCCGGCGAGTGGACGGCCCAGGGCGCGCAGATCGACCTCATGGCGATGCCCGCAAACCGGCTGGCCTCCACCGTCATCGACCGCACGGCCTCGGCCGGCTCCGCTGTGGCGGCCGAGGTGGCGCGCTACGCCGCATCGGACGTGCTCTGCTACCCGGCCGAGGCGCCAGGCTCGCTGGTGCAGGCGCAGCGCGAGGGCTGGGACCCGATCCTGGCCTGGGCGCGGGATGCGCTCGACATCGATCTCCAACCGGTCCGCGGCGCGCTCCACAGTCCCCAGTCGCCGGAGGCGCTGGCCCGGGTGGAGGCGCTCGCCGCAGGGTTGGAGCCCTTTGTCCAGGCGGGGGTGGCGTACGCCGCGCCCTTGTTCGGCTCCGCCGTCCTGGCCCTGGCGGTGCAGGCTGGCAGGCTGGAGGCTGAGGCCGCCTTCGGATTGTCACGCCTGGAGGAGGCGTTCCAGGAACAGCAGTGGGGCGTGGACGCCGACGCCGCCGCTCGCACCGAAGCTTTGCGCCAAGAGGCGCGCCTGCTCGACCGCTGGTTCAAGGCCCTGACCTGAGACGGGCGCTTTTTGCGCTGCTGCGACATGGCTAATTGCCTAACGGCCGCCGGCTGCGATGCTGGCGTCCGTAGGGAGTGCGACTATGGCGGTGATGGCTTCGGAGCAGGGTTCGGTGTTGGCGGCGCCCGAGGTCCGCACCTTCCTCGGCCATCCCATCGGTCTGGGCTTTCTGGTGTTCGCGGAGGCCTGGGAGCGGTTTTCCTACTACGGCATGCAGGCGCTGCTGGTGCTCTATATGGGCCAGCAACTGCTCCTGCCCGGCCACGTGGAGCACGTGGGCGGCTTTGCAGGCTTTCGCGCTGGGCTGGAACACGTCTACGGGCATCTCTCGCCTGCGGCCCTCGCCTCCGTCATCTTCGGGCTCTACGCGGGTGGCGTCTATCTGACCCCCCTGGCCGGCGGCTTCATCGCGGACCGGGTGCTCGGGCGCACCCGCACCATCGTGCTGGGTGCGGTGCTGATGGCGTTCGGCCACTTTCTCATGGCGTTCGAAGTGTCGTTCCTGGCGGCCCTGGCCTGCCTGCTCGTGGGCGTGGGCTGTTTCAAGGGCAATATCGCAAGCCAGGTTGGCGAACTCTACGCGCCTGGCGACCTGCGCCGAGCGGACGCCTTCCAGGTCTACTACATCGGCATCAATCTGGCGGTGATCGTCTCGCCCCTGGTCTGCGGCACGCTGGGGCAGAAGGTCGCCTGGCACTGGGGGTTCGGCGCGGCGGGCGTCGGCATGCTGCTGGGCTTGGCGGTCTATCTCGCCGGACGGCGCTGGCTTCCGGCCGACTCTACGCGCCGGGCCGGCGGTCCCAAACCTGCGCGCTCCAAGCTCGCTTCTGGCGAAGGGTTCACGGTGATCCTGCTGGTCTTGCTGCTCGTCCCCATGGCGCTGGCCATCATCGGCAACATGGAGATCTTCAACGCCTACCTGGTCTGGGGCGACGCCAACTACAACCTAGTCTTCCTCGGCCAAAGCCTACCGGTCACCTGGCTGGTGTCGCTGGACGCCATCATCTCCACCAGCACGCTCTTGGCCTCGCTGGCGTTCTGGCGCTGGTGGGCGAGCTTTCGACGGGAGCCGGACGAGATCGTCAAGCTCGCTTTCGGCGCCTTCATCGCCGCGGCCGCCCCGCTGCTGCTGGCTTTGGCCAGCGCCGAGGCCCTGTCGACCCACCACAAGGTGGGGCTGGCCTGGGGCTTGGGCTTCCACATCGTCAACGATATCGGCGTCGCCAACCTTTTTCCCGTAGGGCTGGCGCTCTACTCGCGCGCGGCGCCCAAGGCGGTCGGCGGCCTGATGATCGGGGTCTACTACCTGATGTTCTTCCTGGCCAACATGGGGGTGGGCTGGCTCGGCGGGCTGCTCGAGAAGATGGGCGGCGTCGCCTTCTGGAGCCTGCATGCAGCTCTGGTGGCGCTAGGCGGCGTGCTCATCGTCGCCTTCGCCCTGCTGTTCCGCCGCTTCCTGGCGCCCACAATGGACGCGGAGTTGGTCGGCTAGCTTTTCTCCGTGGCCAGCTTTCCAGGCCTTCTAAACCGCATCTTCACGGGCCTGCGCCCATAACGCCCAGCGTGCGGCCACCAGCCGTGGCGACGAGGACGGGTATGGCCAAGACGGTGCTGATCGTGGACGACGACCCCACCCAGCGTCGGCTGATTGGGGCGGTGCTGGAGCGTGAGGGTTTCGCCGTCGCCCAGGCCGACAGCGGCGACGCTGCGCTCGACCGCGTCTCCACGGGGTTGAAGCCCGATGTGGTGATCCTCGATCTCGTCATGCCGCACACACCGGGGCTGGAAGTGCTGAAGAGCCTGCGCAGCCAGGGCTTCAATGCGCCGGTGATCGTGCTGACCGCCACCGGCGGGGTGGATACCGTAGTCCAGGCCATGCAGGCGGGCGCCCAGGACTTCTTCATCAAGCCCGCGAGCCCGGAGCGGATCATCGTCTCCATCCGCAACGTGTTGCAGATGGGCCAGCTCACAGCCGAAGTGGATCGGCTGTCCAAGCGCGCGGTGGGGCGCACCAGCTTCGATCACCTGGTGGGCTCGTCCGGCCCCATGGCCCAGGTGAAGGCGCTGGGCCGCCGGGCCGCCAAGTCCTCCATCCCCGTGCTGATCCTCGGTGAGAGCGGGGTCGGCAAGGAGCTGATCGCCCGGGCCGTACACGGCGAGAGCGAGCGGGCCGGCAAGCCCTTCGTGGCGGTGAACTGCGGCGCGATTCCTGAAAACCTGGTCGAGTCCATCCTGTTCGGCCACGAGAAGGGCAGTTTCACCGGCGCCCACGACAAGCACTCCGGCAAGTTCCTGGAGGCCAGCGGCGGCACGCTGTTCCTGGACGAGGTGGGCGAGCTTCCGCAGGACATGCAGGTCAAGCTGCTGCGCGCCCTGCAGGAGGGCGAGATCGATCCCATCGGGTCCAAGCGCCCGCTGAAGGTGGACGTGCGCATCGTCTCGGCCACCAACCGCGACCTCGCCAGCCAAGTGGCCGCCGGCCGCTTCCGCGAGGACCTGTTCTACCGCCTCAACGTCTATCCCATCGAGGCCCCGGCGCTGCGTGAGCGGCGGGACGACGTACCGGCCCTGGTGGAGGCCTTCGTGCGCCGCTTCAATATCGAGGAGGGCAAGCGCGTGGCCGGCGCTTCGCCCTCCACGCTCGCCATGCTCACCGCCTTCGACTGGCCGGGCAATGTGCGCCAGCTGGAGAACGCGGTCTATCGCGCCATAGTGTTGAGCGACGACCCGCACCTGCAGCCCCACGACTTCCCGTCCATCTCGGGCCTGTCCACCCCGCCGCTCCCGTCGGCGAATGCCGAAATGTCGGGCGCTGCGGCTGCGGAGGTTCCCACCGGCCCTGTGAGCGTGCTGGACGAAAAGGGTCACGTCCGTCCGCTGGAAGAGGTGGAGCGCGACCTGATCCAGCTCGCCATCGAGATCTACGCCGGCCACATGACCGAAGTAGCGCGCCGTTTAGGCATCGGCCGCTCCACCCTCTACCGCAAGGTGCGCGAGCAGGGGCTGGAGGGCGTGCTCGAGGAGACGGGATAGCCCGTCAGGCGGCGTCCACCAGCACCACTTCGGCGTCTTCCAAGGCCGTCACCCGCAGCACCGCCTCGCCGGTGATGGCGGCTCCGTCACGGGCGCCGCGGCGCACGCCGTTCAACTCGACTGCGCCCTTGGCGACCACGAGGTAAGGGTGGCGGGACGCGTCCGTTTCGTAGGTGGCGGTCTCGCCCGCAGTCACTGTCGCGCCCAGCACCCGTGCGTCGGAGCGGATCGGCAGAGCGTCATCGTCGCCGTCCAGGCCTGACGCCAAGGCCACGAAGCGGCCGGCGCGGTCGCCCTTCGGGAACGGCTTGGCGGCCCAGGCCGGATCGCCGCCCCGTTCACTCGGCAGGATCCAGAGCTGGAACAGCCGAGTGGTCTCGCTCTCCCGGTTGTACTCGGCGTGACGGACGCCCCGGCCCGCAGACATCACCTGCACATCGCCCGCCTCGGTACGCCCGGTGTTGCCAAGGCTGTCCTGGTGGGTGATCGCGCCTTCACGCACATAGGTGATGATCTCCATGTCGGCGTGCGGGTGGGGCGGAAAGCCCGTATGCGGCGCGATCTCGTCGTCGTTCCATACCCGTAGCGCCCCCCATCCCATGCGTGTTGGGTTCTGGTAGCCGGAGAACGAGAAGTGGTGGCGCGCCCGCAGCCACCCGTGATCCGCCCCGCCCAGGCTCTCGAAAGCTCTCCGCTCGATCATCATCGACCCTTACTGTATCTTGATCTGTTGCAGATTTGGGGTGGGTCTGGCGGCGGGTCAAGGGCGCTGGAACAGGCTGGCGCCTGCGGGGTTTGCTGTGGGCGGTCAAGCTTGGGCCGCAGGCGTATCTGGGGATTGCCGATGAGATCGCCGTTCGACCGATCGTCCTTCAAGGCGCTGCGCCAGGGCGTTGCGGGTCGCGGTGGGTTGCCGGCGCTGCTGGGCAGCGTGCTCGTCGGCTGGCGCGCCGCCCAGGCCCTTAAGGGCGGCAAGTCAGGGCGCGGCCGCAAGGCCTCCAGGCGCAAACCGGGTGAACGACACAAGTCGAAGCCACGGCCGACGGCGCCATTGTTCCCGCAGCACGGACGTCTTGAGGCGCTGGGATGGTTCCTGACGGCCGGCGTCATCCTCGCCTGGCCACGGGAGCACTCGCCGTTCGAGTGGAGCTTCCTCCGACGTCAGGTGGCCCTGCCAAAGACCCACGATGCGCAGGTGATCGCCGCCCATGCGTCGGAGCCGGGACGTGGCCGGAACGCCGAACATCCTGGCCAAATCCCGCTGCGGGGATGGCGGGACATCTTCTGGCGCGCCTGGAACGAGTTCAACCGGGACAACATCCCCCAGGTGGCGGGCGGCGTCACCTTCTTCGGCCTGCTGGCGGTGTTTCCGGCCATGGCGGCGTTCGTCTCGCTCTACGGTCTGTTCTTCGACATCTCCACGGTGCAGCAGCAGGCGCGCATGCTGGCCGGCGTCCTCCCGGCCGAGGCGATGGGCCTGGTGACCGACCAATTGACCCGGCTGGTCAGCGCCCGGCACGCGGGGCTCAGCGCCGCCTTCGTCACCAGCCTGCTGCTGTCGCTATGGAGCGCCAACGCCGGCATGAAGGCCATGATGGTGGGGCTGAACATCTCGTTCGAGGAAAAGGAAAAGCGCAAGTTCATCCGGCTGAATATGGTTTCACTGGCGTTCACGCTCGGCGGCTTGGTCTTTGTCCTGTTGGCGGCTGGGTCGACGATCATCGCGCCGATCATCCTGGCCTTCGTGGGCTACCAGGGAAGCGTCTTATCCCTGCTGCGCTGGCCGGCGATGTTCCTGGTGGCGGTGGGGGCGTTGGCGGTGCTCTACCGGTACGGGCCAAGCCGCCAGCTGGAGAAGTGGCGTTGGGTGAGCTGGGGGAGCACGTTCGCGGCGGTGCTCTGGTTGGCCGCATCGCTGCTGTTCTCCCAGTACGTCTCTCACTTCGGCAACTACGACAAGACGTATGGCTCTTTGGGAGCAGTCGTCGGCTTCATGACCTGGATATGGGTGTCCATCATCACGGTGTTGTTTGGAGCTGAGATCAATTCCGAGATCGAGCATCAGACGGCGGTGGACACGACGACGGGCGACCCGCGTCCCATGGGCGAACGCGGCGCCTTTATGGCGGACACATTGGGCAAGGCGTTCCCTACCGGCGACAAGAAGGCGGTCGAGGCCGGCCCGGACCGTTCCGCTACGCCTGGCCAGGCTGCGGCCTAGAACGAGCGGAGTCTAAGGCGGAACCACCCTCTCCTCCGTCTCCCCGGGGCTTGCCCTAGGATCAACGGCACGTCCAATTGCCGGTTGAAGGGGTAGGCCATGGATGCCCGGAACACGTCTGGGCAAGACGCAAGGCATGGACGATCCTAAGCAGGATCAACCCACTCTCGAGCGTAATCCTCTCGCTGCGGCTTACTGCAGGCGCGTAGCCAGCTGGGTCGTCGCCCGGTCGACCAGCGGGTCGGCGACCATGCCGTCCAGCCGACCGCGGAGCACTGTCTCGGCGATGAACGCCGCGAGATCGGCGGCGGCCGCTTTCACGTCCGCTGCGGCCTGGGTCTCGGCCTGGGAGATGCGGCGATCGGCGAGCGCTGTGCGGCGGGCGATCTGCTCTTCAAGCTTGGTCTTGGCGTCGGCTTCCAGCCGGCGGGCCTCGATCTCCGCATCGCGCAGCATCTGGGCGGCCTGGGCCTCGGCTTCGATCTGCTGGGTCTTCAGCGAGTCGAGCAGGGCCTGCGCCTCTCCACGCAGCCGTTCCGCTTCGTCCAGGGCGCCCTGGATCTTGGCGGCCCGATCGTCCAGCGCCTTGGCGGCCGAGCCTGGCACCTTCAGGAAGGCCAGCAGGACGAAGAACAGGATTACGCCGACGAGGACCCAAACCTCTGGATTTCGAAGCAAAGCCATGAGGTCGGTTCCTTAAGCGCGGGCCGTGCTGGCCTCGGCCGCCTCGGCCTCGGCCATCGATACAGGCGATCCGCCCAGCTTTTCGGCGATCACCACGGCGGTTTCGATGGCGATGCCACGCACCTGGCCCATGGCCTGGTCGCGCGACGTGCGGATGCGGACCTCCGCCTCGCCGAGCCGGGCGTCAAGGTCGGCCTGGAGTGCGGCCTGGCGGGTCGCCGCCAGCCGTGCGGAGGCCGCCTTGGCGTCGGCGGACGTGCGCTGAGCCTGCGCCCTCGCCTCCGCCATCTGAGCCCTGCCGATCTCCGCCCGGGCTTCCGCCTCGTCGCGCAACCGGCGGGCCTCGGCCATGTCGTCGCCGATGCGCTCGCGCCGGGTGTCGAGCCCGTGGCGCATGCGCGGCACGAAAACCCTGGCCATGACGACGTAGACCACCGTGAAGGTGATCAGCAGCCAGAGGATCTGGCCGGGCCAGCTGGCGAACTCGAACTGAGGCATCGGCGGACGCTCCGGCGGTTGGAGCCTACTTGCTGAACAGGACGAGCAGCGCGATCACCAGCGCGAAGATGCCGAGCGCTTCAGTCAGCGCCATGCCCAGGAACAGCATCGGACGCTCACCCGGCGCGGCCGAGGGGTTGCGGGTCGCGCCCGACAGGTAGTTGCCGAACATGATGCCGAGACCCAGGCCCGGGCCGATCATGCCCAGCATGGCCAGTCCCGCGCCGATGAATTTGGCGGCTGTAGCGTCCATTTCGAGGTGCTCCGTATATGTTTCTTGGTGGATGGAGGAGGGCTGCCGGCCTAGTGGCTGTGCAGGTTCACGACGTCGTTGAGATACACGCAGGCCAGGACCGCGAAAACGAAGGCCTGCAGGAAGGCGACGACGAACTCAAGGGCGATGAGCGCGACCACGCTGCCGAGCGCCACGCCCGAGCCGAGGATCCCCAGCGTCGCAAGCCCGCCGCCCAGCGCCAGGATGGCCAGGCTGATCACAAAGCCGCCGAAGATGTTCAGCACCACATGGCCGCCGATCATGTTGCCGAACAGCCGCAGCGCGAGCGTCAGCGGGCGGATGAAGAAGCTGATGATCTCGATGGGTACGATCAGCGGCATGACGAAGAAGGGGACGCCGGAAGGCGCGAACAGCTTGAAGAACCCCAGCCCGTTGCGTGCGAAACCGACGATGATGACGATCAGTATCGTCAGCACGGCCAGGGCCGCCGTCACCGACAGTTGGGACGTCGCGGTCGGGATGAAGACGAGCATGCCAAGCAGGTTCATCATCATGATGAACATGAACAGGGTGAAGACCAGAGGGAAGTACTGGCGGCCCTCGTGCCCGATGATCGATTCCGAAAGGTCGTCGATCAGCTCGAACAGAACCTCGCCCACGCTCTGCATGCGCGAAGGTACGAGCGCGCGGCGGGCGCTGAAGGCGAAGAAAAGCATCACCGCCGCGGCCGCCGCGAACATCGCCAGCGTCACGTTGGTGATGGAGACGTCCATCCCCGCGATCCTGGGCAGGGCGAGAACCGGGTGGATCTCGAACTGCTCCATCGGTCCGGCCACAGCCATGCCCGTTCCGCCCCTTGCGCCTGCGGCCGCCCCTCGCGGGCCGGGCCGTCATTCCTGTCCTGGCCGTCCCCCCTAGCGGGTCGAGCCGTCGTCTTCATCCTGGGCGGATGTGGCGGACGGGACAGGTCCCGCCTGCGCGGCCATCGCCCCGCTCATGCGCCCTGCGGAGCGGACGACCAAGAAGATCGCCGCCCCTGTGCCGATCAGCATGCCGCCGATCAACCCCCAAGGCGCTGTCCCTGCGAACCGGTCCACCACCCAACCGAGGCCAAGCCCCGTCAGGACGCCGCCGATCAGTTCGCCGATCAACCGGTAACCCGCCCCCGCGCCGCTTTCCATGTCGTTGACCTTCGACCCACGCTGCTGCGATGCGGCGAGGGCGTCGTACCGGGCGTCAAAGCGCTTGAGCGCCTCGTCGCGCGGGAGACCGTCAGGGTCTGGCATGGAGCGGACACGGAAACGACCGCGACGGTTCACGTCGCGGCCCGCTGGAACGAGGCGAAACCTATAGAGGGGTCGCCAAGCCGTCAAGCGGCGTGGCGTCTGGCGTAACACTTTGGTTAGATTGGCTTTCCGGTCGACGCCGGCGTTCCATACCAAGCCGGGCGGCCACCAGCCCCGCCATCATGGGCGCCATCCAGATCAGCCGCGCCTGATAGCGGGCGAAGGGGCCGGAAAGGCCGCCGCACGCCACGGCGTTGGCCACCAGCAGGCCGAGGGTAAGCCCCAGGGCGGTGAGAAGCCGCACTCGGTCGTCGCACCAGGCCGCATCCGCACGCCCCAGCAGCACGGCGCGCACATCCTGCGCGCTCAGCCGCCAGACCAGCACCAGCCCTGAAAGCCCCAGGCCCACGCCCTCCAGCACCCAACTGGCCCAGGGCGGCGTCACAGCTTGGCAGCTCTGCGGACGGGCGCAGGCTTGGGCGCCGGACAGGATGCGGG
>CAXTRP010000082.1:0-9660 GCA_964246615.1 uncultured Caulobacteraceae bacterium
AAGTCCGGGTCCTTGGGCGTGACCTGTTCGACACGGCAGCCCGGCACGGGAAAGACGTCTGTCATGGCCACTGCAATGGGGAGCAAAACCAGCGCCGGCCACTACCAGTCCACCTCCGTCACAATCCACGCAAAGTGCGGAAGACCCACGAAACCGGGGCAGCTTCACATGGCCGCGCTGGACGGGGCCGGCTTCCTGGTCGCGGTGGACCAGGCTTTCGGCAACTGCCCGCAGTACATCCAGACGCGCGCATGGGAAGCGGAGGTGCCGGTGGCGGATGAGGGGGCAAAGCCGGCCGAGAGGCTGAGCGCCCTTAATGACCAAGCAGCGACGCTGATCAGCCGCGCCGACACCTTCTTCGTGGCGACCCGCGCCGAGCCGGCCGGCGACGACCTAGCCGCGGCGGGCCTCGACGCTTCGCACCGGGGTGGGCGGCCCGGCTTCGTGCGAATCGAGGCGGACCGCCGCACGCTGCTCATACCGGACTTCTCGGGCAACCAGCACTTCAACACGCTGGGCAACCTGCTGCTCGACCCACGCGCCGGGCTGCTGTTTCCCGATTTCAAGACCGGCGCGCTCCTGCTGCTCACCGGCGAGGCCGAGATCGTCTGGGACGGGCCGCAGGTGCGGGCGTTCCGCGGTGCCGAGCGGCTGTGGCGGTTCCGCGTGGGCGAGGGCGTCCGCCTGCCACCCGGCACACTTCCGCTGCGCTGGGCTCTGGTCAAGCCGTCGCCCAACCTGGATGCCACTGGCACTTGGGCCGAGACCGACGCGGTGCTGGAGGTTCGGTAACAACCGAACCGAAAGTGCGCTCCAGCGAGACATCTTGACTTGAAGCGGTGATTTTCCGGGTAACGCAGAAAACCTGCCTGCAACACCTGCGCCTCGCCGAGCACCGTCGGACGGGGCCGGGGAAAGTACATTCCCACGTTTCAGGACCGCCACCATCGCCAAGCCTGCCCACCGTGCGCTGGGCCGTCATGGACCGGCTGGTCGCCAGATCGCCCCACCCGTCAATTGGCCGTGTTGCCAGCACCGGTTCCAGCCGTGCCGTGACCTGAAAATGCCCAGGTAGTTTTAAGAAGTAAAACTAAATTCAGGACCTTTCACCGCACTATGTTCGATACGACCAATAAGTCCGTGGATGTCGCCAAGCACCCAGAGATCGCGGACTTTGTTGCCGGCGAAGGTGAAGACTGGCGCACCGAACCACCAGACATGGCGCCCCGAGGGCGGCAGGCCAAAAAGAGGCTTACGATGGATCCCGTAAAACCGCAGCTTACCCGAGACTTGATTTCCCTCTTCAATGAGGCCGAGGATGTCCGAAGTATAGTGCTCAAGGGACGCCGTGACCCACCGGACGTACTCGGCAAACTCGCTGTGCCCGACGAGGACGGGCCCGAGGGAGCCACGAAACGTGAAATCGATGTGGAAGATCTCGGGAATGAGTTTGACATCTCCGCTATCCCACATGTCTTTATAAAACTTGCGGACTACCTCTTTCTGCGGGCTGAGCGCGCCGCAGTCGATCTCCATGGAAGGCTCAAGCCCATTCGGTGCAGCGATCATTTAATCTCGCTTCAATACTTGAGGAAGGGATCGCCTCACGGATGCATCGTGTGGCAGGTGAGAAAACGGTTCAGGCGCTGTGGGCCATGGAGGACAGAGACAAAAGTTCGTTCCGTTGCGCGCCCAGCACCTCCGGAGTGATGTCGCGGCCCCGGGTCTTGGGCAGGAACAGCAGAGCGTCGATCGGGATGCCATAAGCGCCGGCGGTGTAGAGGCCGAGGTTCGGGAACACTGCGACGAGCCGGCCGTCGACGACATGGTTCAGCGATCCGCACCGTGATCGGGACAATGTGCAGTAGCCGACCTTGGCGTCTGCCATGTTACAGCCCTTGAAGCCCACCCCAAGCTGGGCTTCCATGCTGTCCCAGCCGCGTTCGATCATGCCCTCTGCTGCGCTCCGCCGCTACGCGCACCAAGAACGCGCTCTGGCGTGTTGTCGGCTACTGCTCGCCTGCTTCAGCCCAAACCTGACTTTGGTTCAGTCAGCGAGATGCCTTCGCGCTCCATCGCGCGCCCAGCCGCGGGAAGGGCCGCCGTCGCTTGGGTGGAGCGCCAGAGCCGCGGATAGGCCGTCGTGGGCCGGTCGAGCCTGAGACCCCAACGGCCGAGCACGAACAGGTAGGCGTCAGCGACCGAGAACCCGTCGCCGATCAAGCGCCCGGAAGAGTCCAGTTCTTCTTCCAAGACGCCAAGCATGGTGGCTATTCGACCTTCCGCGGTGCGCCGCACGTCGGCATGGGCCTCCTCGCTGGCGGCGAAGCGCTCGGCGCGCCAAAGCATCTGGAAGGCTGGGTGGACCGTGGTCACCATGAAGGACAGCAGGCCGTGCAGCCGGTCGCGCGCCGGATCACCGAGAGGCGGCGCGAGGCCGGCCGCCGGCACTTGGTCGGCAATGTGGAGGAGCACGGCCAGGCTCTCGACGACAAGGTTGCCTTCGCGGGTAACGAGCGCCGGCACGGTGCCGCGTGGGTTGACCGCGAGGTAGTCCGGCTCCCGATGGCGCCCGCGCTGGACGACGACCACGTCGAACCCGGATCGGGGTCCGGCCTGCTCGCTTCCCTGGGCGTCCGCCGCCGCCTCAAGCGCGACGTGGCTCGCCAGCGAGCAGGCGCCCGGCAGGACGTACAGCTTCACAGGCCACCAGAACGGTCAGCTCGCGGCGCCGCGAGCAGGGCGTCAAGGTCGGCCGCCAACTCGGGGAACGTCGTCATGCCGCTCTCGGCGTTGAGGTGCTTGCCACCAGGGATGATCCGCAGCGGCGCCCCGAGACGCTCCGCGATCTCGTGGCTGAACCGCAAGGGAACGTAGGGATCGTCATCACTGGCGTAGCAGGTGCTCGCTCCGCATCCCATACGCGCCGCGTTCCAATCAAGCGGCGTGAAGAACGGGGCGTTGATCGGATCGTAGTCCGGCAGCCCGAGAGCGCCCCAGAAGCCCGCGGCAAGGAACGCGCCACGGTACAGGTCCGCCGTTCCGGCGCGGGCGGCGAGGCGCAGCGCGAATGCCACGCCGAGGCTATGGGCGACAAGAACGGTGCGCGAGCGCGGCACGGCGTCGTCCACCTGCCGATCGTACGCGTCGAACCACGCTTTGGGGGACTGGCCCTGAGGGGTTGGAAAGCGGGGCAGGAACGCCTCGTGCCCGGCTGCCTGGACGCGCTCGGCCAACCAAGGGAACCAGTTCGAGTCCGGGCGGCCATACGCGCCGTGGAGAATCACGACGCGCAAGCGTCCCTGCCTTGCAGTGCTCATGGCGCTGTCTCCTGCTGCGGCAATGCCACCAGGCACTTGGCCGTGTGCCCGATGGGTCGCCAGCAGCGCCGCGCCCAGGCCCGCCACCCCTTCCAGAAGTCGTCTGCGCTCCATTCCGTTTCCCCTGTCGCTTTCCACCGGAGCCTCACGCGCGTGTGCCAACCTCGGCGCCCGGCGGCTGCGGCGCTCTCCCGAGCGCCAAGCCGTCGCGCCGCAGCTGTTGCACGACCGCCTCCTCCAACATTTCCAAGCGGTCCTGACCCCAGAAGCCCTGACCGTCGAACAGGTAGAAGGGCGAGCCGAACACACCGTTCGCGACGGCGCGGTCCGTGTTCTCCGCGTAGGCCGCCCCCACGCGCTCGCCCGCCGCCGCGTCCAGGAGCGACACCGGATCCAAGCCGTGCGCGTCCAGGATGGTCGCGACGACGGCCGCGTCCGAAACGTCGAGGTCGTCCGCCCACACAGCCTTCAGCAGGGTGTTCACGAGTGCACCGACCGCCAGCCCACGCTGTTGGGCAGCGATCACCGCGCAGGACGCCAGGTCGATGTCGGCCTGAAAGAATTTCGGCTCGATGTTGCAGGGCATCCCGAGGCGCTCGCGCCAGCGCTTGAGCTCCGCGACGCGGTAGGCCTGCCGCTGCCAGGACCGCTGTGCAAGCAGAACGCCCCCGGTTCGGGCATAAACGTCGGGCAGCCTGAGCGGCAGATGGTTGATCGGGACGCTGTGCCGTGCGGCCATCTGCTCAAGGCGGACCCCGCCGAGGTACGCCCAGTCCGAAAGCAGCCAGAAGTAGTGATCGATTTGCGGGTGCTTCTGCTCGATCATCGCTCGTCCTCGCGTTGGCGTCGCCACGTCCGCTCAGTCCCGCCCAATGACGACGAGAACCGAGGCCCGCTTGCTGACTTTGCGGATTTGGTGGGAAAGGTGGCCGGGAAGCTGCAGGTAGTCGCCCGCGGACAGGCCGATGCTGCGGTCGGCGAAGCGCATCTCGACCTTGCCTTCCAGCACGTACACGCCCTCGGTGCCGGCGTGCTCCGCTCGTCCGTCCTCCTCGAATTGGTCCGACGGGTGTAGCACGAAGGCCACCAAGCCCTCGGAAGACGACCCCTGTGAAAGGGGTACGAATTGGTAGCCGTCGCTTCCGGCCGGGCCGCTCGCTGCAACGCGGTTTGCGACGCGGACGAGGTGGAGGTCCGCCTCCTCCACAGCCTCACCAAACAATGCCGCGGTCGGCACCTCCAGCGCCTTGGCGAGCTTCAACGTGGTCGCGATCGAGGGCGACTTCTCCCCACTCTCCAAGCGCGAGAGGTAGCCCCTGTTCAGGCCGGTGGCTCCGGCCAACTGCTCTAGCGTGAGGTGCCGCTTGCGGCGCAGGGCGCGCAAGCAACTCCCCAACGCGGCCGGCGCGAGAGAGGTGTCCTTCGGGGGCGAGGGCTTTGGGGAGGGCATGGCTACCAGTAGCGGCCGAGCGGCGCCGGTCATAGGTCGAGCACCAGATGGCTGCTTAGGCAGCCCGACACGCACGGCATGATGTAGCGGGTTCGTTCGTGCGGCTTCAGGACCAGGTCACGGTGCTCGGGTTGCCCTTCGAGGTAGCGCGTGCGGCAGGTCCCGCAGGTCCCGGCCTCGCAGGAAACGTCCAAGGCGACGCCGTGCTGAAGCAGCGCGCGGGCAATCGACTGGCCCGGCGCGACGGGGATCACGCGGCCGCTGCGGCTGAGGCGGACACTGAACGGCGCTTCCTGTGCCGGCAGCACCTCGCCTGGCGGCTGGAAACGCTCAAAGTGGACCGTTCCCGCCGGCCAGCCTGCCGAAGCGGCCGCGACCACCTCCATCATCCCTGCCGGCCCGCAGCAATAGACGTGCGTCCCCGGTTGGGGGACGGCGAGGAGCGCGCGGAGGTCGAGGCCGCGCCCCGGCTCGCCGCCGTCGTGGTGGGCCGATGCTCGCCCGGATGCCAGGAGCGGTCGGAGGTCGTCGATGAAGGGCGCGGTCGCCGGGCTGCGCGCGCAGGCATGCAGGTGGAAGTCACCCCCCGCCGCTCCGAGGGAGCGGGCCATCGAGAGGAAGGGGGTGATCCCGATGCCGCCGGCGATGAACACGTGCCGTCGCGCATCGGCGGCAAGCGGGAAGTGGTTCCGGGGCAGCGAGACGGGCAGCACGTCGCCGATGCCGACGGTGTCGTGGAGCGCACGCGACGCGCCGCGTCCGGCGGCTTGCAGCAGAACCCCGAGGCGGTAGCGGCGCCCTTCCCGTGGATCGCCGCACAGCGAGTACTGCCGCACGATCCCGCCCGGCAGATGCACGTCGACGTGCGCGCCTGGCGCGAAGGGCGGCAGTTCCCAGTCGTCCGGGTCCGCGAGCGTGATCTCCAGGGCTTGCTCGGCGACCCTGCGCTTGGCGCGGACAACCGTCATGACGTGCTGGAAAGGCCGCGGGGGTGGGTTCGCCACGGTGTCAGGCCGGTTCGACCGCATCGTCCACGCGCACCGTCCCGCCAACCAGGATCCTGGCGTTCAGGCCGGAGCGGTTGAGCAACAGGTTGAAGATCTTCTTGCCGGTGACCTCTTCGATGTGCCGGCAAGGCACGCTGAGGCGGGTTGCCTCAAGCAGGGTGGCGCCGAGCCGGAAGCGTCGGCCGACAAGGTGGTTGAGGGGAACGCCGCGGGTCGTGACGTTGCGGCGATGCTCGGCCGGCGAGAGCGCGATACCGTGATCCCGCCACAGGGCCTCAAGGGTCTCGACCTCGAACAGGGTGACCTGACGGCCCTCCTCCGGCTTGTGCGAGTAGAAGCCGGCTCCAGTCGCGTAGCGGTCGCCCTCGATGCCGGACCCGGCGACGAAGGTCAGCGTCTCGAACCCGTGCATCGGCAGGAACGCGCGCGGGCAAAGGTGGAGGGCGACCACCTGCCCGCACCAGGCCGGGGCAGCGTGAGGGCGTTCCGACGAGGCCGGGCTGCGGCCTGCCATGGGGTCCAACTCGTCCAGCATGAATTTTCCCCTTGCATCACCGCGTTCTGGGCAAGATGATGCCTATTAGGCAACTTGATGTCCAGAGACTTCGAGCAATAAGGGGAGAATTCCATGACCGCTGCGGTTACGTCTCTGCCGGCCGAGGGCGCCGAAGCGTCCGAGACGCCCGCGGTCTCGAAAGTGTGGGTCGCGGCCGCCGCGATGGTAGGCACCACCATCGAGTGGTACGACTTCTTCATCTTCGGCACCGCGACCGCGCTGGTCTTCAACAAGCTGTTTTTCCCGGCATTCGACCCCGCCGTGGCGACCCTCGCGTCGTTCTCCACCTTTGCGGTCGGCCTCCTCGCACGCCCCCTTGGCGCGCTCGTGTTCGGGCACTTCGGCGACCGCGTCGGACGCAAGAAGATGCTCGTGGCCAGCCTGCTCCTCATGGGCGTGCCGACCACGCTGATCGGCCTCGTGCCGACATACCAGCAGATCGGGCTCTGGTCCGCGGTCATCCTTGTGGCGATCCGCATCTGCCAGGGCATCGCGATCGGCGGCGAGTGGGGCGGCGCGGTCCTGATGGCGGTCGAGCACGCCCCCTCGCGCCGAGGCGCCTTTTTCGGCAGCATGCCGCAGACCGGCACGCCGGTTGCGCTGATCCTGTCGACGCTCGCCTTCGTCGGCGCGAGCCAGCTTCCGGAGGAGCAGTTCCTGAGCTGGGGCTGGCGCTTGCCGTTCCTGGCGAGCGTCGCGCTCGTCCTCGTGGGGGTGCTCGTCCGGCGTCGCGTGGGCGAATCGCCGGCTTTCCAGCAGCTCGAAGCGACTGGTCGCACCGTGCCTGTCCCGGTGGCCGAGGTCGTCAGACGGCACTTGCGCACGGTCCTGTTCGCGATCGGGGCGAAACTCGGAGAGATCACGATGTTCTATCTCGTGACCGTGTTCCTCCTGTCCTACGTCACCGGCAGGCTCGGCGTGTCGCGCGGGGTGGTCCTCAACGCGACGTTGCTCGGGTCGGTGGTCATGCTGGTCACCATGCCGCTTTGCGGCTACCTCAGCGACAAGGTGAGCCCGCGGCTGCTGTTCGGGATCGGCTCGCTCGTGCTGGCGGCCTTCGCCGTCCCGATGTTCCTTCTCGTCGATACCCGCGACCCGACTGCGATCACGCTCGCCATCGCCTGCGCCCTCGGGGTGGTCTACCCGCTGATGTACGCGCCCGAAGCGAGCTTCTTCGCCGCGCTGTTCCCGACAGCGGTCCGCTACACCGGGATCTCGATCAGCGCGCATGTGGGCGGCGCCGTAGGGGGCGGCTTGGCACCGATCGTCGCCGCGTCCCTGCTGGCGAGCCATGGCAGTGCGATGCCGGTCGGGATCTACCTTGGCGGGCTCGCCTGCCTGGCGTTTCTGTGCGTGTTGCTGCTGAAGCCCGCAGAGGAGCCGTACTCGCCATAGGACCGGCTTGTCACCGGCAGGATGCCGGCCTCCGTCCCCTTTCTCAAACCGCCCTTGCCCGAACAGGTGCACCATGGCCGAAACGCATGCCCTTCCCCTCGACAGGACGACCGCGGTGGCCGGTGCGGTCCAGACAGCCGTGACCGAGGGATCTGATCCCCTCTGGGTGCCTCTGCTGACGCACTACGGCCGTGGCCGGCCCGGCGAGATCGATCCAGCGCGGATGAAGGCGCACGTCCATGTGCTGCGCGCGCATGTGCGTCAGTTCCTGATCGCGGGATCGACCGGAGACGGATGGGAGATCGGCGAGCCGGCCTTTCGCGACCTGGTGCGCCTGTCTCTCGATCCGGACGTGTTTGGACCGGAGACACGCGTCCTGTTCGGCGTGTTGCGGCCGACAACCGGCGAGGTGATCGAGCGTATTGCGGTCCTCGAGAAGATGCTTGGTGAGGAACCGCGCCGGGCGGCCCGGGTCGCCGGCGTCACAGTCTGTCCCCCTGTGGACCCGACGATGACACAAGCCGAGATCCTCGACCACTACGCCCAGGTGTTTGCGGCGACGGCTCTCCCTGTCGCTGTCTACCAGCTTCCGCAGGTCACGGGTTGCGTGCTGGAGCCGCGCACGGTTCTTGATCTCGTCCGCAGCGGGCACGTGGCGATGTTCAAGGATTCAAGTGGGTCAGATGCCGTCGCGGCGGCAGGCGCGGCGCTCGGCGCAGTGGCGCTCCGGGGGGCAGAAGGCAACTACGCCGAGGCCTTGCGGCCGGCAGGCGCCTACGACGGCTGGCTGCTCAGCACGGGCAATGCGTTCGCAGGCTGCCTTCAGGAGATCGCGGCATCGCTTCGGCAAGCCGACAACGCCGCCGCCGCGGCACTCTCGGCCGGCCTGACGCACGCCGTCGAGCGGGTGTTCGGTGCGGCGCAGCAGGTAGGGTTCGGCAATGCATTCTCCAACGCCAATCGCGCATGCGACCATGTCCTGGCCTGGGGCGCACGCTGGCGCGATGCCGACCCTCCCCTGAGCGTCTCAGGGGCGCCTTTGCCCTTGGCCCTTCTTGAGGAAGTGGAACTCGCGGTGTCCAATGTATTGAACGTGCCTGCCCGTGGGTACCTCGAAACCGGCAGCAGGTACGCTCCGCCGTAGGCTGGCATCACTTCCGGCCAGCAATCTCCCAGCCCAAACGCCTTGGTCGAGGGTAGGAGGGGCACGCCGGCGAGGACTACGCCCTGCCGACGGAGTAGGCGCGGGACGCGATCGTCGCCACCGCGCGCGGCGAGGATTCTACGGCGACGTGCCCGGCCTGCGGCACCCTGTCGCGCCGTGTCCAAAGCCGCTACGTCCACTAGCCATTGGACCTGCCGTGCGCAGGCCGCCGCGTGGCTGGCGCCGGCAATGGAGCCGACCTCAAGCCACCGCCGCCAGGAAATCGGATCGGCCTTGCCCGGCCCCACCGCCGCCGCGGCGGCCGGCGCCGGACCGAGCAGCGCCCGCAAGTGCAGCCGCGCTTCGGCAGCGGCGGGACGGGACAGGTCAGGGGTGGGCACTGTGTAGCCGGAAACGCCTGCAAAGCACGGAGGCGACAGCCATGGCCCGACACGCTGACGGTGACGCCGCCGACCCACGCTGCACGCTGCATGCCACCGACCGCGCCCTGCTCGGCAACAAGAGCGGCGCCACGCGGCTCGGCTTTGCCGTGCTGCTCAAGCTGTTCCAGGCTGACGGCCGCTTCCCGCGCCACCTCGAGGAGGTGCCCGCCGCCGCGGTCGAGGCCATCGCCGCCCAGGTCGGCGTGCCCGCGGCGGCGTGGCACGGCTACGACTGGCACGGCCGTGCGATCCGCTACCATCGCGTCCAGATCCGGACGGCGCTGGGTTTTCGCGAAGCCACGGACGAGGACGCGGCGGCGCTTGGCCGCTGGCTGACCGGCCAGG
>CAXTRP010000083.1:0-1003 GCA_964246615.1 uncultured Caulobacteraceae bacterium
GTTCCTAGGGTCCATGGTGCAGCGCGTTCCTAGGGTCCATGGTGCAGCGCGTTCCTAGGGTCCATGGTGCAGCGCGACCAGGTCGGCTTCGCGCCATGGATGCTCGGAACACTCCGGGCAAAACGGGCTGCCCGGTCGCTAGCCTCGTCCTTCGACAGGTTCGGGATGAAGCCGGATCAGCGGGCTCGTCCGATCTTAGGGGCCAGCCTTTAGTCCCTCGCCGATCATGGCCGCGCGATCTTTCCGCCGGTCATGGCGACCGGCGCTCCGGTGGTGCCTGGAAACGAGATGGGCAGGCCGCGCAGGGTTCGCGCCGCCAGGTAGGCGAACGCCTCAGCCTCCAGCGCATCGCCGCGCCAGCCCACAGCCTCCGCCGTGACCACCTCGCAGGGCGCGCGTGCGCGGAGCACCCGCATGAGCTCCGGGTTCGATCGTCCGCCGCCGGCGACGACCAGGACCTGCGGCGCTTCGGACGCCAGTTGCAGGCCGCGCACGATCGCCTCGACAGTGAAGGCGAGCAGCGTGGCGCAAGCGTCCGCATCGGCCAGCGCTGAGACCGGCTCCAGGCTGAAGTCGTATCGATCCAGCGACTTGGGCGGGGCCGCATCAAAAAAAGCGTGGGCGAGGTAGCCCTTGACCACAGCGGTGTCGACCGCGCCCGCAGCGGCAAGCCGTCCGCCCGCGTCGAAGCGCCCGAGGCCTCGGGCCTGCACCAGCAGGTCCATCATCCCGTTTCCGGGACCGGTGTCGAAGGCCAGTGGGTCGCCGTGGGCCGAAAAGAGGGTGACGTTCGCCACACCGCCCACGTTCAGCACCGCAGACGGCGGCGCCAGATCGGAGGCCCTGGCCCGAGCCAGATGGTAGATCGGCGCCAGCGGCGCGCCCTCCCCTCCCGCCGCCACGTCTGCGGAACGAAAGTCGAAGGCCGTCGGGACGCCGGACAGCCGGGCCAGCAGGCCTCCATCGCCGAGCTGTACAGTCCTTCCCGGCCCTTCGGCCGTCG
>CAXTRP010000083.1:1013-2354 GCA_964246615.1 uncultured Caulobacteraceae bacterium
ACGGTCTGGCCGTGAAAACCGATCAGCTCGATGTCCCGCCACGCCAGACCCGCGCCGGCCAGAAAAGCGTCGGCGGCCCCGAAATGCTCGCGCGCCACCGCTTCCGCCGCCGGCGCAAAGGTCGGGGGCTCCGGCGCGTCGCGGGGCCAGGCCTTGGCCGCCTCGGTGGCCGCCAGCACCAGGGCGCGGGTCGCCTCGCTCAGCTTGCGCTCGCCGGCAGGGCCGAAGGCGGCGATCGTCTCGCCGTCGGTGTCCAGCACCGCCATGTCCACCGCGTCCAGCGACGTGCCGCTCATGAACCCCAGCACCCGCATGCAGCCGTCTCCCCGCGTCCCGGACAGCTTCACCGTCGGGCCAGTCATGCTAAACCGCGCCACGATGTCCGACTTCAAGCCGAAATCCGAGCTGGTCCACCTGCTGACCGAGCGGGGCTACCTGCACCAGGCCACCAACCTGGAAGGGCTGGACGCGCGCGCGGCCTCAGGCGTCGTCACCGCCTACATCGGTTTCGACGCCACCGCCGCCAGCCTGCACGTGGGCAACATGATGCAGATCATGATGCTGCGCCGCCTGCAGCAGACCGGGCACAGGCCCATCGTGGTCATGGGCGGCGGCACCACGAAGGTGGGCGACCCGTCCGGCAAGGACACCACCCGCCAGCTGCTGACCGAGGCCGCCATCGCCGACAACATGGCCTCGATCCATCGCGCGTTTTCCGCCTATCTGAGCTTCGGCGATGGTGGGGCGGACGCCATGACGGTGAACAACGCCGAGTGGCTCGACCAGCTCGGCTACGTCCAGTTCCTGCGCGATTATGGCGTGCACTTCACCTTGAACCGGATGCTGACCTTCGACAGCGTGCGCCTGCGGCTGGAGCGGGAGCAGCCGCTGACCTTCCTTGAGTTCAACTACATGCTCATGCAGGCGACCGATTTCCTCGAGCTGCAGAGGCGTTACGGCTGTATCCTGCAGCTCGGCGGCTCCGACCAGTGGGGCAACATCGTCAACGGCGTCGAGCTGATCCGGCGGGTGGAAGCGGTGGAGGCGTTCGGCTTCACCAGCCCGCTGGTGACCACCGCTTCGGGCGTGAAGATGGGCAAGACCGCACAGGGCGCTGTGTGGCTGAACGCCGACATGCTCAGCGCCTACGATTACTGGCAGTTCTGGCGCAACACCGAGGACGCCGACGTCGGCCGCTTCCTGAAGCTGTTCACCGACTTGCCACTGGACGAAGTCGCCCGGCTGGAGGCGCTGCAGGGCGCCGAGATCAACGAGGCCAAGAAGGTGCTGGCGAACGAAGCCACAGCGCTGCTGCACGGCCGCGCAGCGATGGAAACCGCC
>CAXTRP010000083.1:2364-9650 GCA_964246615.1 uncultured Caulobacteraceae bacterium
GGGGTGTCCGCCGATCTGCCGAGCCTGGAGGTGTCACGGGAGAGCCTTGGGGTTGGCGTCCCGCTCGCCGCCCTGCTGGCCGACGCCGGTCTCGCCAGTTCCCGGTCCGAGGCGCGGCGCTTGGCGCAGGGCGGCGGCGTCCGCGTCAACGACCAGCCCGAGCCGGACGCCCAGCGTCTCATCACCCTGGCCGACCTGGGTGCGCAAGGCGTGGTAAAGCTCGCCGCCGGCAAGAAGAAGATCGTGCTGATCCGGCCGACATAGCGGATGCGCCCCGGCTTTCGCACTTCGACAAGGACCTCCCATGCCTGAACTGAACGTCGGCGACACCGCACCAAATTTCGACCTTCCCACAGACGGAGGCGGCCGCATCAACCTGTCGGCGACCAAGGGCGCCTTGGTGCTTTACTTCTATCCCAAGGATGACACCTCCGGCTGCACCAGCGAAGCCAAGGCGTTTTCCGAGATGAAGGCGCAGTTCACAGAGGCTGGCGCTATGGTTGTCGGCGTCTCGAAGGATGGACCGAGCAGCCACGACAAGTTCAAGGCCAAGTACGAGCTGACGATCACCCTGGCGTCCGACGAAGACGGCGCGATGCTGGAGCGCTATGGCGTCTGGGTGGAGAAGAGCATGTACGGCCGCAAGTACATGGGCATAGACCGCGCCACCTTCCTGATCGGCGCGGACGGACGGGTGAAACAGGTCTGGCGCAAGGTGAAGGTGCCCGGGCATGTGGACGCCGTGCTCAAGGCCGCACGCGCGCTGTCGGCCTGAGCGCCCCCTGTGGCAGGTTGTCGCGGCCGTGACGTTATAGCTCTACTCCAGCCGTCCGCCTCTCAACATCGCCGCCGACGATAGTCTTGCGAAAGTCTTAACGGTCGCCGCAGCCCTGTTCATACAAGCAGTAGAACAGCCCCTTCGCAAATCGTCAGCGGTATAGGACCGGCTCGCCATGTTCTGGCCCAACAGCCAAGAGTCATCGCCGGCTGCAACGAAGCACCGGCTTGAGCCAAGTCCTATGATCTTGCGCAGCGGTTACGGGTTTGCTCAGTGCGCGCCATGCAGATTTCCCGCGTTCCAGCCGCCTCCCTTGAGATAGCAAATCCTTATTCGAGACTGACATTTATCGACTTGGCCTTGGGCGGTCTCGGCTCGCGCATCGGAGACGTCCGCCGCGCCGGGAGCGCGCTGCTGGCGCCGGCCGCCATGCTGCTGGGAGCCCTCGGCCTGGTGGGGTCGTGGGCGGCGGCCCCTAAGGGCGACGTCTGGACGCATGCGGGAGAGCCGACCCCGCTTGTCGCCGCGACGCCGCGGCAAGCCGATGCCGTGACCACGGCGGCGGTTCGCAACGATCAGGCGCTCGTCCACCTGCTGGCCGACCTCGGGGGGTCCACGCCGCTCACAGCCTCGGCGCCGGTGGCTTTGAACGCCACCGCGGCGCAGACCGTGGCCAGCCTTCGGGAGGCCGAAGCCCACCTGGTCTCCGCCGCCGACCTCGACGCGCAGGCGCAACTGAGGGAGATGCGCGCCACCTTCCGCTCCACGGGCCTGGACGCCCGGCCCTACATGGCCGCCTCGAACGCGACGGCGGCCATCTCGCCGCTCGAATTGCGTGACGTAAGGGTGCTCTCGGCCAGGCTCGACGTGGATCGCAACATCGCGCGGCAAGTGCAGAGGACCGCGCGTGACCTGATCGCCGCCCGCGTGCTGGCTGGCGTCGCAGCGTCGCTGCCCCTGTCCTCGCCGGTAGACCATCCGGTTCGCTCCAGCCCCTTCGGCGCGCGCACCGATCCGTTCACCGGCGCCGCCGCGTTCCATCCCGGCCAGGACTTCTCAGGCCGTTCGGGCGAGCCGATCCACGTGACGGCGCCCGGCGTCGTGTCGTTCGCCGGCCAGCGCGCGGGCTATGGCAACTGCGTGGAGGTCGATCACGGCTACGGCTTCAAGACCCGCTATGGCCACCTCAGCGGCTTCGCCGCGGGTCTCGGCCAGGCGGTGAAGACCGGCGACGTGGTCGGCCTGATGGGCTCGACGGGCCGCTCCACCGGCGTGCACCTGCACTATGAAGTGTGGGCGAGCGGCCAGGTTCAGGATCCGGCCCACTTCCTCAAGCTCGGCGTGGGCGGGGTGAAGGGCTGAGCGACCGTCCAGCCGAGCGTATCCACCGTCGCCTGGCCGGAACAAAGCCTCTCGCCCATCGCCTGTCGGTCGCCTTGAATGCGCCTAGTCCTCGACCACCTGCGCGGGACGCAGGCTGCGAAAAGGCTGCAACCAGGCTTGCGCCTTGTTCCAGCGGTGGATGTCGCCGCAGGCGGTGCAGCGCACCGCCGCATTCTCGAACGCATCGCCGGCGAACTGCGCCTCAGACATCGTATGGCGGGTTGAGACCGCCTCGCCCGTCGCGGGGCAATGGATCATCACAAGCGGCATAAGCCTGTAACGCACAGCTTCGCCATTGGTGACGGCGTGTCGGCCCTCGATCGCCAACAATCCGCCAAGCTCAAGTCAGGTGTTCAGCACCATGCCGTAGGCGTCGAGCGAGGATTCGTGCATGGCTTCGGACATGGTGGGATGCGGGAAGACGGTGGCGAACAGCTCCGCTTCCGTAGCTTCCAGCGTCATGGCCAGCGCGAACCCCTGGATCATCTCCGTGACCTCGCCCCCGATCATGTGGGCGCCGATCAGCGCGCCGGTTTCCCCGTCGAACACGGTTTTGACGAAGCCATCGGTCTCGCCTGCCGCAATCGCCTTGCCGTTGGCGCGGAACGGGAAGCGGCCGACCTTGACCTTGCGCCCATCCTTCTTCGCCTGGGCTTCGGTCAGGCCGACCGAGGCGATCTGGGGATTGGTGTAGGTGCAGCCCGGGATCGGCGACTTTAACGCCGGCGGCTCCTTGCCTGCGATATGCTCGGCGCAGTGCACACCCTCATGGGAGGCCTTGTGCGCCAGCCAGGGTGCGGCGGCGACGTCGCCGATGGCATAGAGGCCCTTCACGTTGGTGGCGCAATGATCGTCGGTGACCACGTGGCCGCGATCCAGCTTTACGCCCAGCGGCTCCAGCCCGATGCCCTCGATATTGGCGTCGATGCCGACAGCGATGATGGCGCGCTCAGCGGTCAGGGTTTCGGGCTTGCCCTTCACCTCCATGGCGATGGAGACGCCGCTCGCGCTCTTGGACAGCTTGGTCACCTTGGCGCCGGTGCGAAACTTCAGCCCCCTGCCCTCCAGCGCCTTCTGGGCGGCGGCCGAGACCTCCTCGTCCTCCACCGGCAGGATGCGGTCCACCGCCTCGATCACCGTCACCTCGGAGCCCAAGGACCGGTAGAAGCTGGCGAACTCCAGCCCGATGGCGCCGGAGCCCACCACCAGCAGCGTGTTCGGAAACGCCTTGGGGGTCATCGCCTCGCGATAGGTCCAAACCCTGTCTCCGTCGGCCTCCAGGCCGATGGAGGGGATGGCCTTGGCGCGGGCGCCGACCGCCAGGATCACGGCCTTCGCCTGCAAGGTGCGTTCGCCGCCCGCGGCCGCCGCCACCACCACCTTGGGCGCAGGGTCGCCAGCTTGCAGTTTGGCGGTCCCGGCGACGACCTCGATCTTGTTCTTCTTCATCAGGTAGCCGACGCCGCCGTTCAGCTGCTTGGCCACCTTGCGCGAGCGATCGATGACCTTGGCGAAGTCGAAGCCCGTCCTGTCCACGCTCAGGCCGTAGTCGGCGGCGTGGGTGTTCATGGTCTCGAACACCTCGCCGGACTTCAGCAGCGCCTTGGTGGGGATGCAGCCCCAGTTGAGGCAGATGCCGCCGAGTTCCGCCCGCTCCACGATGGCCGTCTTCAGCCCTAGCTGCGCTGCGCGGATGGCGGCGGTGTAGCCGCCGGGGCCGGAGCCGATGACGATGAGGTCGAAGTCGAGGGCCATATGTCCACCCAAGGGAGGGTTGCGGAACCACCTCCTCCTTCGACTAGCTCAGGATGAGGCCACTGAAAAAGGCGTTACGCGAGGATTGCGCCTCCTCGCCGGCCTGTCGAAGGACGAGGCGACGCACTCACGCCAGCATGGTCACCGGGTCTTCCACAAAACCTTTGAACGCCTGCAGCCAGCGCGAGCCGATGGCGCCGTCGACCACCCGGTGGTCGCAGGTCAGCGTGACGCTCATCACCGTGGCGACCGCCAGCGAGTCGCCGTGAACCACCGGGCGCTTTTCACCCGCGCCGATGGACAGGATGCAGCCTTGGGGCGGGTTGAGGATGGAGCTGAAGCTCTTGATGCCGAACATGCCGAGGTTGGAAAGGGAGAAGGTGCCCCCCTGGAACTCCTCCGCCTTGAGCTTGCGGGCGCGAGCGCGTTCGGCGAGGTCCTTCATGGCCTGGGAGATGTCGGCCAGGGTTCGGTTTTCGGCCGCCCGTACGATGGGCGTGATCAGGCCGCCATCGATGGCCACCGCCACCGCCACGTCGGCATGGTGGTGAAGGGCGATGCCGTTGGGCGTGAAGGAGGCGTTGGCTTCCGGCACCGCCTTCAGCGCCAAAGCGCTGGCCTTGATCAGAAGGTCGTTCACCGAGACCTTCACCCCGCGGCTGTCGAGCGCCCCGTTGATGCGCTTGCGCGCGTCGAGCAGGCGGTCGATCTCCAGGTCCAGGTTGAGCGGGAAGTGCGGAATGTCGCGGAAGCTGTCGGTAAGCCGGCGGGCGATCGTACGGCGCATGTTGTCGAGCGGCTTCAGGTCGTAGGAGCCCGCGGGGATGCCGAGCATCTGCAGGTAGTCGCCCTGGGCGGGCGGCGGAGGCTTCGCCGACGCTGGTGCGGCTGCAGGTGCGGGGACGACTTCGGGCGTCCGTACGGCCGCCGGCGCTCCGCCGGCCTGGGCCTGTTCAACGTCGCTGGCGATGATGCGGCCGTGGGGTCCAGAGCCCTTCAGGGCCGACAGCGCCACGCCTTTCTGCTCGGCCAGCCGGCGCGCCAGCGGACTGGCGATCACCCGCGCTGAGGCTGCCCCCCTTTTCTCCGCTTCGCCACCACCGCCCCCAGGAGAGGGGGGGGGCGGCGCGGGCGCACTCCGATCTTCCTTCCCAGGAGAAGGCGGCGGCGAAGTCGACGAAGGGGGCGTCTTGGCGGCGGGATCAGCTTGACGCTCCCGCGCCTCTTCCTGGCCCTGGTCGCGGGCCGCACGAGGATCATCGGAGCTGGCGCCCTTGATCACGTCCTTGCTCTGGGCGGCTTTCGGCTCGCTCGGCGGCGGTGCAGCGGGCGCGGACGCATCTGCGTCGGCCTTCAACCGCGCGATGGGCGTGTTGACCTTTACGCCTTCCGTACCCTCCTGCACGAGGATGGCTTCCACCACGCCCTCGTCCACGGCCTCCACCTCCATGGTGGCCTTGTCGGTCTCGATTTCGGCGATCACGTCGCCGGCCGCGATGGTGTCGCCTTCCTTCACGTGCCACTTGGACAGCACGCCTTCCTCCATGGTGGGCGAGAGGGCGGGCATCAGGATGTCGGTCATGGCGGTCTTCCGGGGCCGCGGATCAGGCGCGGCTGAGGTGGGCGAGGGCGGCGCCGTTGGCCTCCCAGTCGCGCCCGTCGAAGGGTTCGACACAGATGTCGAGCGTGTCGCAGGCGTCCAGACATCGGGCGTTCACCGACCAGCCGTCCGGGTTGGAGCGCGGCCGGTAGAAGCTCTTGATCCCGCATGTGCTGCAGAACAGGTGCCGCGCCACGCCGGTGTTGAAGCTGTAGCCGGTCAGCTGCTCAGCGCCCGACAGCAGGCGAAAGCCCTCTTCAGCGACGATGGCGTGCAGATAGCCCGTCTTGGCGCACAGGGAGCAGTTGCAGTCCTGCACCGTCAGCCTGGACGGGAGCGCCGCCTCGAACCGCACAGCCCCGCAGTGGCAGCCGCCCTCGCGCCAGACGAGAGCCGAGGCCGTCTGCACCGCAGCGCTCACTTGTAGCAGACGCTCTTGGCGGCCTGCACGATCTTGTCGATCGAGGGCAGGGTGAGCGCTTCAAGGTTGGCGGCGTAGGGCATGGGCACATCCTCGCCGCTCACCCGGGTCGGCGGCGCATCGAGATCGTCGAAGGCGTGCTCCACCACCCGCTGGCAGACTTCCGCCCCTACGCCATAGGCGCCCCAGCCCTCCTCGATGCTGACGATGCGGTGGGTCTTCTTCACGCTCGTCACCACGGTTTCATGGTCGAGGGGACGCAGGGTGCGCAGATCCACCACCTCAGCCTCGATCCCCTCCGCCGCCAGCTTCTCCGCCGCCTCCAACGCGAAGCCGACCATGCGGGAGTGCGCCACCAGGGTCACATCCCCTCCCTCGCGCCGCACCTTGGCCTTGCCGATGGGCAGCACGAAGTCGTCCATCTCCGGCACGTCGAACTCGTGTCCGTAGAGCATCTCGTTTTCGAGGAAGACCACGGGATTCGGGTCGCGAATCGCCGCTTTCAGCAGGCCCTTGGCGTCGGCGGCGTCGTAGGGCGCGATCACCTTCAGCCCCGGCACCGACCCGTACCAGGCGGAATAGTCCTGGCTGTGTTGCGCCGCCACCCGGGCCGCCGCCCCGTTCGGGCCGCGGAACACGATGGGGCAGCTGATCTGGCCGCCGGACATGTACCGCGTCTTGGCCGCAGAGTTGACGATGGCGTCGATGGCCTGCATCGCGAAGTTGAAGGTCATGAACTCCACGATCGGCTTCAGTCCTGCGAACGCCGCACCGACGCCGAGCCCGGCGAAGCCGTACTCGGTGATCGGCGTATCCACCACGCGCCGGTCGCCGAACTCCTGCAGCAGGTCGCGGCTGACCTTGTAGGCGCCCTGATACTGCGCCACCTCCTCGCCAATCAGGAAGACGGCGTCGTCGCGGCGCATCTCCTCCGCCATGGCGTCACGCAGCGCATCGCGCAGCGTGGTGACCACCATCTTGGTCCCCTCGGGGATATCAGGATCGACGAGCGGCGACGGAGCGGCCACCGCCACGGGCCCCTCGCCCTCCAGCTTTGGCTGAGCCGTTTCCGGCGGCTGCTTCTCCGGCTCGCCCGCGCTGGCCTCCGCAGCGTTGGGCTTGGCGACGGCGACAGCCACCGTGGCGGGTGAGCCCCCTCCATCCGCTTCGCGGCCACCTCCCCCTGGGGGGGAGGAGTTGGAGCCCTGCTTATCTTGATCTTTCCCCCTTGGGGGGAGTGTCGGCGAAGCCGACGAAGGAGGCTTGTCAGCCGCCTCCCCCTCGCCCTTCAGCCGCGCGATCGGCGCGTTGACCTTCACCCCCGCCGTACCATCCGGCACCAGAATTTT
>CAXTRP010000084.1:0-6505 GCA_964246615.1 uncultured Caulobacteraceae bacterium
TCCTGATGCCGGCGTGGTGAGCCAGGGTGTAGATGGTCTCGGCATAGTGGGGATGCAGGCCGGGCGAGAGCACCGCCTTCGCCCGCCGGGTGACGCGGGAGGCCATGAGCACCGCCTCGGCCGCAGCGGTGGAGCCGTCGTACATGGAGGCGTTGGCCACATCCATGCCGGTGAGGGCGGCCACCTGGGTCTGGAATTCGAACACCGCCTGGAGCGTGCCCTGGGTGATCTCCGGCTGGTAGGGCGTGTAGCTGGTCAGGAACTCGGATCGCTGGATCAGGTGGTCCACAGTGGCTGGTACATGGTGGCGATAGGCGCCCGCCCCACAGAAGAAGGGGACCGACCCGGCTGGGATGTTCTTTCCCGCCAGCCGCGAAAGCGAGCGCTCCACGGCAAGTTCACCCTGAAGCGACGGCAGTTCGACAGGATCGTCCAGGAGCACCTCGGCCGGCACGGAGGCGAACAGCGCCTCGATGGATGGCGCGCCAATGGCGGCGAGCATGTCGCCGCGGTCGCGGTCGGTGAGGGGAAGATAGCGCATAGGATCAGGCTCCCGCCTTGGTTTTGCGGACATAGCGGTGAGGGACGAATGGCGTAGCGACCACTTCCGCCACAAGCGCCCGGCCGCGGACGATCACCTGCAACGTCGTGCCGGGCGTCCGGTACTGAGGCGGTACGAAGCCCAGCGCGATGGGCGCTGAAAGCGTGGGGCCAAAGCCGCCGCTGGTTACGCGGCCGATCACCTTCCCAGCATCGGCGATCTCCGCACCCTCCCGAGCGGGTGCGCCGGCGAGCACGCGCAGGCCGACACGAACCCGGGCAAGATCGCCCGCCAGTTCCGCCTCGAGGCGCGCGGCGCCGGCGATATCGCCGCGCTCACGCCGCTTTTTGGAAATGGCGAAGCTGAGGTCGGCTTCCACCGGACTGACGGTCTCGTCCAGGTCATGGCCGTAGAGCGGCAGGCCAGCCTCCAGCCGCAGCGAGTCGCGCGCGCCGAGCCCTATCGCCTTCACCCGCTCGTCACCGAGGAAAGCATCCCACAGCTTCACCGCCTGGGCCTGTGGGATCAGGATCTCAAATCCGTCTTCGCCAGTGTAGCCCGAGCGCGACACCACTGCGCGTGCGCCCTCGTACCGAAAGGTGCGCAGCGCCATGAAGCTCAGGTGTTCCACACCGGGAAACAGAGCCGCCGCAACGGCCACGGCCTGCGGCCCCTGCAGCGCCAGCAGGCCGCCGTCGTCGGCGCGGCTAAGGACCGCATCCTCACCGGCCGCCGCCGAAATCCGCGCGAAGTCGGCGTCCTTGGCGCCCGCGTTGACCACGATATAGAGCGAGCCTTGCGCCTCAGGCTCTGCAGGGCGCCCGATCATCAGGTCATCGGCAATACCGCCATCGGGGTTCAGCAGCAGGGTGTAGCGGTTTTGTCCGGGCTTCAATCCCGCGATGTCCCCGCACACCAGCGGCTCCACCAGGGCCGCCACCGCCTTGTGATCGGTGTCCGCGTCGCCGGAGCGCTCGGTGAGCGTCAGGAACGCAGGTCCCATGTGCGAGACATCGAACAGGCCGGCGTGCTCGCGCGTCCAGCGGTGTTCGCCAAGCACCCCCAGCGGGTACTGCACCGGCATGTCGTAGCCGCCGAACGGCACGAGCTTGCCGCCGGCCTGCCCGTGGGACGCATGCAGGGCGGTGCGCTTCAGGGTTTCGGGAATATCCAACGCTCAGGCCTCGTCAGCAGGGTGCGATCCAGTCGGCCCGCGCTTGCGCGCAGTCCGCCGTCACCCCCGCTGTCATGGAGCCTGAGAGATTCGGTCACGCGGCGTGAGTGCGCGACCTTGCTCCTTCGGCGAGCCCTTCGAGGCTGCTTTCCAGCGTTCCTTAGCCCTTGCGGTCCTTCTGCCTGAGCGTTTCCGGGGTGGTTACGCCTTCGGCGCCGGGGCGAACCCCGGTCTCTCCCGCGGGAGCAAGGCTTAAGTGGCTAAAGCCGTAGGGAAGGTCAACCACCAAGGTCAGGGCCGACATGCGGATGTGACGGCTGCCTGCTCGACAGGCTCAGGACGGTGACGGCGCGCCACATTGCCGGCCTTCGCCTTGAACGGCTACGCGGTCCTTCCAGGCGGTACATTGGGATGACGAGCGAACGGAAAGCGGGGCTTGTCACCGTCCTGCTACTGGCGGCGGTCGCCCTGATCGGTCTGGCTCACACGGCGCTGCTTCCCCCGTGGGAGGGGTTCGACGAGACCGCGCACTGGTCCTACGTCCAGGAGCTGGCGGATACAGGCCGCCCGCCTCAATACGGCGTCGACGGCCTCTCGCGCGACACGGACCGCTATCTCGGCCCTATGACCTATAGCGGAGCCGCCCCGTTCGAGCAGACCGGGCGAATGACCTTCCGGCGCTTTCAGCAGGCCGGCGCGCCGACGATCCACGGCGGCCCCGACCGCTACCGGCCGGACGCCGTGCCGAACTGGCAAGCGCAGCACCCGCCGCTGTACTACGCCCTGCTCACGCCAGTTTACCTGCTGACGAGAAGCTGGGGTTGGACCGACCACTTGCTGGCCTTGCGCCTGGTCTCCTTCGCCTTCGCTTTTACGGGGTTCGTGATCGGGGTGATGGCGACAGCGCGCGACGCGACGCGGTTCGGACCGTGGGCGGCGCCGATCGTGGCGGCGTGGCCTTTCCTGTTCCCCCAGTTCTTCCCGGAGTTCGCGCGGCTCGGTAACGACAGCCTTTGCCTGCTGTTCGCAGGGCTGGCTTGGCTCTTCCTCCTGAGGTTGCTCACCGGGGGGGGCGGCTGGCTTTCGTCTGTAGCGCTCGGGGCGGTCCTGGGTCTCGGCCTGCTCACCAAGGCCTTCTTCCTGCCCATCGGCGCGGGCGCGGGCGTGCTGCTGCTGGCGCGATGGTGGATGGGCGGACGCCGGCCCGCGTGGCTCGGTCAAGCGGCGCTCGCCGGCTTGGTCGCCCTGGTCATCGGTGGGTGGTGGTATGTGGAGAAGAGGCTTGAGACCGGCTCGCTCACCGGCTCTGACGAGTTCATCCGGCTCGCTCGCGCCGGTGGGGCCGCAACCCTGGCGGAAGGCTTTTCAGCTGGTGAGTTTGTGCGAGGGCTGGCGGTGATCCTGGGCACCTTCCTGTGGGCGGGCACCTGGTCGCTGGCGCGGCTGTCGGAGCTCTGGCTGGCGGTTCCTGCGGCCTTGCTGCTGGTATGCGGCGTGGATTACGCCCGTGGCCTGCGGCGGGGCGGGCTCATCGCCTGGGCGCCGCTGGCCCTGGCGGCGCCGATGGCGGCTGGCCTGATCTACCACGTGTTCGTCTGGATGGCGGGGACCAGCGCAGTCACGCCGGGCTGGTACTTCCACATTCTGGCGGGGCCTCTGGGGCTGGCGGTGGCCAGAGGCTGGCGGCGTCCGCGGCTGCTGGCGGGGCTGACGACCGCGACGGTGATCTTCACCGCCGTCGCCTGGGCCTACCAGCTGTCGCTGTTCAGTGGCTGCGCCGCCAAGCTCGGCGACGACAAGCACTACAGCTTCCGCGGCGCGGCCTGCTTCATCGACCTGCGGTCCCTGGATCGTCTCGCACACCCCACGCTGGGTTTCACGACCCTCGGCTTGGGAGCAGGCCTAGCCCTGGCGGCGGCGGCGCTCGCCCTATCGAGCTTTCGGCCCGTCCTGAAGAGCGAACCGACGCTTCTCTCAGGTGTCGCAAGCTGAAGACGGAGCAATGGTCGGAGCGACAGGATTCGAACCTGCGACCCCTTGACCCCCAGTCAAGTGCGCTACCAGGCTGCGCCACGCTCCGACGAAGGCCGCCCTTATAGAGACGTGCGCGCGCCGCGCAATCAGGAATCGGCCGGCTGGGCCAGCAGGGTGTCCAGGCGAGTCTTGGCCGCCTCCAGCTCTCTAAGCACTGCTTCCAGGCGCGCGCGGGTCTCTGGGCCAAGACCCACAAGCGGCGCCTCCGCTGTCGGCAGCTCCTCCTCCGCGGCGTCGACGGTGCGCAGCGCCTCGGCCTCAGCGGCTTCCAGCTCGGCCAGGGTTGCGGCGTCCATCTCACCACCGGAGGCAGTCACCAGCCGGCGCACGCCCTGCTCCTTGTGCA
This sequence comes from uncultured Caulobacteraceae bacterium, assembly GCA_964246615.1. Lineage (GTDB taxonomy): Bacteria > Pseudomonadota > Alphaproteobacteria > Caulobacterales > Caulobacteraceae > CAHJWH01. Next base: position 4,096 of record CAXTRP010000084.1, read on the forward strand.
GGCGCTGGACGCCCTTGATGGTGTAGCCCTCCTCATGCAGCAGGGCGCGCACGCCGCGCAGAACCTCCAAATCCTGGCGGCGGTAGAAACGCCGGCCGCCCGCGCGCTTCATCGGTCGTATGAAGGAGAACTTGGTCTCCCAGAAGCGCAGCACGTGCTGGGGCACGCCAAGCTCGTCGGCAGCCTCGGAGATGGTGCGGAAGGCGTCGGGACCTTTCAACACCTCGGGCCTCAGCCCCCGCCGTTCAACGGCTTGGCGGCGCCCAGATGCGCATCCTCCACCCGGGCCTTCATCACCTGGGAGGCGCGGAAGGTGATCACCCGCCGCTGATCTATAGAGGCTGGCTCGCCGGTCTTGGGGTTGCGCCCCATGCGCGCACGCTTGTCGCGCACCTGGAAGACGCCGAAGCCGGAGAGCTTGACGACCTCTCCCCTTTGAAGGGCGTCGGCGATCAACTCCAGGGTACGTTCCACCAGATCGGCGCAATCCTGTCGCGTCAGGCCCACCTCCTGGTGCACGGCCTCCGCCAGATCCGCCCGCGTGAGGGCTCCGCCCTTCATCGCCCCGCCCCCGTGTTCAGCCCCAGCATTCGCGCACGGGGGCGAAAGGGCGTCAAGTCAACGGGTTGCGCCCCTACTGCGGCGTAGCGCCTTCAAAGCCCTGTTGTCCGCCGCGAAAGCGGGCGTAGGCCATCAAAACCTTAGGACGCAGGCGCCCCAGGTCAGGCCGCCGCCCATCGCCTCCAACAGCAGCAGCTGGCCGGGCTGGATACGTCCGTCGGCCATGGCCTCGGCCATGGCGAGGGGAATGGAGGCGGCCGAGGTGTTAGCGTGGCGGTCCACCGTGCAGATCACCTTGTCCTCCGCCACGCCCAGCCGGTGCGCCACGCCTTGCAGGATGCGCATGTTGGCTTGGTGAGGGATGAACCAGTCCACGTCGGGCACGGCGATCCCGGCGGCGAGCGCTGCGGCCTGAACCCCCTCGGTGATGTTGACGACCGCATGGCGGAAGACCTGCTGGCCCGCCATACGCAGGTGGCCCACCGTTCCGGTGGCCGAAGGACCGCCGTCCACGTAGAGCAGGTCCTGCTTGCTCCCGTCGCATCGCAGCGCAAAGCCGAGAAGGCCACGGTCGGCCGTGGTTCCCTCGCCCGCCTCAGGCTCAACGATCACAGCGCCCGCGCCGTCGCCGAAGAGGACGCAGGTTCCCCTGTCGGTGTAGTCCATCAGCTTGGTCATCGACTCCGCGCCGATGACCAGGGCGCATTTCGACAAGCCCCGGGCCACAAAGCCGTCGGCCACCGACAGGGCGTAGACGAAGCCCGAACACACCGCCTGGACATCGAAGGCGATCAGGACCGGCGCGCCCAGCTTGCGCTGCACGATGGCGGCGGTGGCCGGGAAGGTCAGGTCGGGCGTGGTGGTGGCCACGATGATCAGGTCGAGGTCGGCTGCAAGCTTTCCGGCCCGCTGCAGCGCAATCCGGGCGGCCTCCACGGCGAGATCGGAGGTGGTCTGCCCCTCGGCCACGCGACGACGCTCAGTTATGCCGGTGCGCTCGCGGATCCAGGCGTCGGTGGTGTCCACGACCTTGGCGAGTTCGGCGTTGCTGACCACGGTCTCGGGAAGATAGCCGCCGACGCCGGTGACCACGCTGCGCAGCACGCTCATGATCCGGCTCCGGCCACCGCCGGCTCGCCGGTGAACATGTGCGGATGGCGCATGGCGTCCAGTGCGTGGGACAGCCGCTCCATGTCGGCGGCCATGCGAGCGGCGTAGTTGCTGGAGGCGAGGTCTGCGGCCATGACGATGGCGTTGGCGTAGCCCTTGGCGTCCGCGCCGCCGTGGCTCTTCACCACCGTGCCGTTCAGGCCCAGGAGAGGGCCGCCATTCACCGAGCTCGGATCCAGCCGAGCCTTCATCCGCTCCAGTGCGCCGGACGCCAGGATCGCCCCGGCCCTGGCCGCATAGGTCGAGGTGAGCGTCTCGCGCAGGGTTGCGGCGAAGAAGCGCGCCATGCCCTCGCCGGTCTTCAGCACGGCGTTGCCGGTGAAGCCGTCGGTGACCACCACGTCCACCGTGCCCACGCCGATGTCGTTGCCCTCCACAAATCCCTTGTAGTCCAGCTCGAGCTTGGCCTCTCGAAGCAGGCGATGCGCCTCGCGCACCTCCTCGTGGCCCTTCTGATCCTCCGAGCCCACGTTGAGCAGGCCCACGGTGGCGCGGCAGCCGGGCTTGCCATGCACCGCGCAGTGGAAGGCGGCGCCCATGACCGCGAACTCCAGCAGCTGGGCGGCGTCGCTTTCGATGTTGGCGCCCACATCGAGCACAGCGGTCACGCCGCGCAAGGTGGGCCCGCTCGCCACCGCCGCCGGCCTGTTCGCTGGCCTGGCGCTGCGCCGGATGCGGC
>CAXTRP010000084.1:6515-9634 GCA_964246615.1 uncultured Caulobacteraceae bacterium
CTTGGAAATGGCCATGAGGGCCCCGGTGTTACCGCCGGAAACAGCTGCGGAGGCTTCGCCGCTCTTCACGACCTCGACGCAGTTCCAAAGACTCGATCCCTTGCCGCGACGCAGCGCCTGCGCCGGCTTTTCCGCCGCCGTGATCACCCGATCGGTGTGGCGCACCTCACAGACCTCACGCGCGGCGGACCGTTTGGCGAGCTCAGGCTCGAGAACCGCCTGGTCGCCGTGCAGGAGAAAACGCACGTTGCGGTGGTCGAGCCGTTGGCGAGCCAGCGCCACGCCAGCCACGGCGATCGGCGCACCCTGATCCCCGCCCATCGCATCGATCGAAATCACTAGCGGAGTGGGCACGGGCGAACAGAACTTCCTCGGCGAGCGGGCGGCCCAAAGCGGGCGGACGATAGCGCCGGATCAAGGCGATGCAAGGTGCGCTGGAGAGCGGGGGCGTGCTCGCGCCCGCTTTCACCGATCGGTCGGCGGTTTGAAGGCCTGGAGCACGGCGAAGGGCGAGGCGGGCGTTTCGTCCGGCGGCGGCTCGAAGGCCACGCCGGGCTTGCGCGCGAAAGGATCGACATCCAAGGCCAGATGCTCGATCAGATATGCGCTGACGTCCACCACATCCCCCTCCAGCAGGTCCGGCGGGTCTTCGGCATCGGGGTCCACGGTGACCTCGGCGGCGGCGTCGCCCAGGGTCGGGCTGCCCTCCGGCGCCGCGCGCACGGTGAACAGACCCGACAGCGCGGTGTCGAAGGGCTCCAGCGACACCCCGCAAGTCTGCACGATGTCGGCCTCCCACCGCGCCTCGACTTCCACCCCGTCCAGCCAAGGCGCGACGCGCACCTGAGCCCTGAACCGCTTGAGTTCTACAAGATCGAGGGTGCGCGCGATGGCTGCGCGAGCGGCGGCGTCAGGCTCCAGCATCAAGGTGGGGGCGGCGCGCTGCACCTCCGCCAGGCGCAACCGCGCGGGCCAGGGAGAAACCGTGTCAGACATGCTCCACCTCCGGCCAAACCAGTTCGGCCGCCATCACCTGCTCCAGCGGCTGGGCGTCCAGTCCTGCGGCGGCGGCGGCGATGTAGCGGGCGAGGGGCGCGGCGCCGGGGGACGGCTGCTCCTGGAACACGGTGCGATGCACCAACCCCTCGAGGGCCAAGGACGTATCCGCATCGGCGAACGCCCGGTCGTAGCCCTTGATGCGCCCGTACAGGGCCTCGCCGAGCTTGCGCATCTTCTTGCCGACCGACAGGTCGCCCACCCCCATGTCGCGCAAGCCTTCGTCGAGGTTCCGCAGGAACGCATCGAAGGTGGCCTGCGAGGTTTCCGCGGCCTGTGTCCCCCGCCCCTTAAGCCTGTGCAGCACCAGCACGAGGTGCAGCACGTACAGCTCGAAGCGCCCCTCCACCGTATCCGCCACACCCAGCGACGCATAGAACACCGGCTGGCGCGCCTGGGCGGAGAGCGCCTTGAACAGGGCGCGTCCGGCCTGGACCGCCGGCCTCGGCTTGAACAACCGCTGCAGCATCATGCGCCTCGTTCCGGCCGCGACAATCGGCAGTCCGGCTCTTGCGTTGAACTAGGTCGCCGCGCGCGCTAGGTCAAAGTCCCTTCGCCGCAGGGTCCGCGGCGCGTGGAGCGTATCCCCATGGCCGCAACCCGCGCCGCCCTGCCTTTAACCCTCGCCCTATGCCTCGCGGGCGTCGGCGCCTGCGCGCCCACCATCGCCACCAACGGCTTCCAGGCGGTGGACCTGAAGCCTCGCGACGTGAAGGTGGGCGACACCCGCTCCAGCGTGCTGCTGCGCCTCGGCTCACCCTCCACCCAGGGGACCTTCGATCCCAACGTCTGGTACTACATTTCCCAGCAGACGGAGAAGTACGCCTACTACAAGCCCCGCATCCAGAAGCGTGAGGTGGTCGCCATCACCTTCGACAAGGCGGAAAACGTCAGCGAAGTGAAGGACCTGACCCTGAAGGACGGCTATCAGGTCGCCTACGAGCGCAACGCCACGCCTACCCGGGGGCGCCAGCTGAACTGGATCGAGCAGCTGCTCGGCAACATCGGCCACGGCAACACCGGCGCCCTGCCCCAGGACTACGACCCCGGTAACAGGCCGCACTGACGGACAGCCGGCGCGCAAGGGTCGCCAGAGGTCGAGACGAAAAAGCCTCCGCAGCGCCTGCGGAGGCCTCCTAGAAAATCCAGAAACTGGAAGAGTTACTCTTCCTTGACGGTCATCACCTGACGACCCCGGTACATGCCGGTCTTCAGGTCCAGGTGGTGCGGCCGGCGCAGCTCGCCGGTGTCCTTGTCTTCAACGTAGGCGTTGGAGTCCAAGGCGTGATGCGACCGGCGCATGTTGCGCCGCGAGGGAGAGGTCTTTCGCTTCGGAACAGCCATGGAAACGTCTCGACGGGGCCTGGGCGCAAACACCCGCGGGCGTAATGGAAACGGCGGCCAAGAAGCCGCCGTGTGAGCAGGCGTCTATGCCTCAAACCCGCCTGGCGTTCAAGCCCGCCCCGGAGACGTCAAGGCGTCGCGGCACGCTTCCTGGACACCGTCTTCTAAACTGCCGCCTCAAGCGATCGCCACAAACGCGTCCTGCCGCGCTGTCCTCAGCGCGGCTGTGGCGGTGTGGAGCCACCCCCGCGGGGGGCGAACGCATGTCAACGACCGTGTACGCTTACGCGCCCCGCCGGGGCGGGTCCTGCGCGGGGGTTGATCCGCCGCTGTCAGGGCCTGGGCTTTATCTAGGCTGCGAGCCTGTGAGACGATCTATTCACCACAATGGGCTACTCGCCTCGGGGGCTTTCACCCAACGGACCCTCATGCTGCGCCGTTTAACCGGAGACATCCCATGGGCGCCTTCTGGTCCCCGGGTTTGCGCAGTCGTATCGTCCCGCTTCGCTTTCGATCGGAGCCGCCTTGCCAAGAGAGGTAGCCGAAGGTGCGGCGATGCGGGAGATGACGGGTCGCCGCTCTGTTGCACAAGTTCCGCCGCCGGATGGAGACTGACGGGGCGCCAAACGGCATCTCGACGCGGTCGTGTCTCAGATTGAAAGGCGACAACATTGCTCCTCCCTATCGAAGATGGGGAGGTGGCCGCGAAGCGGACGGAG
>CAXTRP010000085.1:0-930 GCA_964246615.1 uncultured Caulobacteraceae bacterium
GATAAGGTAGCGGGAACTGATCGAGGTAGACCGTGACGGCGGGAGATGATCCGAGCCCGGAGTCATATAGGCCGACGCCGCGCAGGACGTAGACGGGCTCTTGGAATGGCGACGGCGCGAAGACAAACCCCGGCACGACCTTGGAGAGGTCCGCGGTGCTGGTGACGCCGCGCTCTAGCAGGGCGTCGCCGCTCACTGCGGTGATGGAAAGCGGCACCTGGTTGATCGACTGCTCCCGCTTCTGCGCGGTCACGACGATTTCCGCCACGCTGGGGACGCTTGCAGCTGGCTGGGTCTGCGCCGGAGGCGCGCCCCCCTCCAGTGCGTTCGGAACAGGGGTATTTGGGGCCTGACGCCCCGTCTGGGGCGCCGTCTGAGCCAGCGCTGCCCCGAAGGCCGCAAGTTGCACGAGGATGGCCGAAGATGCGCACAGGGTTGCACGTCTGCGTCGTCGCACCATGGTCATCGTCACCTCCCAGACGGTCGCGGAAACTCCACGCGACCGTGTTTCCTTCCGGGATGTGCCTCCCGTCGCCGCGGATAATCATCCTGCAACGCGAGGCGTCAATCTTGACGGATGTTGTACACCAAAGGGGGGTTTCCTCGCGGATTGTCGACTTGAACATTTCCTAGTGGGCTGAAGGCATCAGAGAACGCTTGGATTAAGCACCCCTCAAAAGCGCTTATCCGCTATCAAGCCCGGCCACCCAGCGAAAACGAAATGATGTACGATATAGATCAAGATTGACGGATAGTAGGACGTGCGATCATACCAGACTGCGGTCGCCGGGCGTCCGCCGCTCCAGCGTTCGAAAACAAACAAGGGTGGAGATCGAGATGGATCATTTGGTCACGGGGCTGGCTGATTGGCGTGCCGAAGACATGGCCGACCAGGGCCAGTGGATCATCAATCTATCGGCAGATCAGATT
>CAXTRP010000085.1:940-9626 GCA_964246615.1 uncultured Caulobacteraceae bacterium
CCAAGCTCTGCAGACCGCCAAGGCGTCCGGCGCGACCCTGGCCACGTTGAAAAAGGGAAGCTTCCCGCTGCCGGGTTTTGAACCCTTGTTCGCTGATGTGCTCGACCGGGTCGAGAACGGACGCGGCGTCGTCGTGGTGCGCGGACTGCCCGCGCTGAACTACGACAAGGACGACCTGCGGATGATCTACTGGGGGCTTGGGCTCCACGTCGGCGTGGCCGTCTCTCAGAGCAGCAAGGGCGATCTGCTGGGCGACGTGATGAACTTTGGCCAGGACGTGTTCAGCTCCAAGGGGCGCGGCTACATGTCGAGCCAGAAGCTCGGCTTCCACTGCGACACCAGCGACGTCGTCGCCCTGATGGTCCTTCGTACGGCCAAGACGGGCGGCCTCAGCAAGATCTGCAGTTCGGTGGCCATCCGCAACGAGATCGCCCGCACGCGACCGGACCTCCTGGAAGTGCTCTACCAGCCGTTCTACTGGAGCTGGAAAGGGCAGGAGCCTGAGGGCGAGCCGCCTTACTATCAACAGCCCATTTACAGCGAATACGAAGGCAAGTTTTCGTCCCGGGACATCAAGACCCACGTGTTCTCCGCCCACGAGGACAATCCCGAGCTTCCGCCGCTGAGCGAGAAGCAGAAGGAGGCCATGATGATGATCAACGAACTGGCTGAGAGCCCCGAGTTCCACTTCAGCATGATGTTCGAGCCCGGTGACATCCAGTTCCTGAACAACCACGTCACCTTGCATAGCCGCACCGCGTTCGAGGATTTCCCCGAGCCGGAGCGCAAGCGCCACCTCCTACGCATGTGGCTGAGCCCGCACAATAGCCGCGAACTCAGCCCTGACATGGGCGCCATCTACCGCGACCAGTCCAGCGGCGCGGTGCGAGGCGGCTTCCCGTCCCGAACGGGCCAGCACAGCTTCGAGACCGTCCAGGCTCAGGACTGAAGGCCGCGCCGATGAGTTCGGAACACCTATCAGGACAGATGCAGGATCAGCCCCTCGCCCTCGCTCTAGCGGAGCACCTTTCCAGGGTGAACGTCGAGCGGAGCACGGCGGCGGGGGTGCAGATGGCGGTCTCAGCCATCGTCGATACGGTCGCGGTCACTCTCGCTGGCGCGCCGGAAGCCTCGGTCTCGATCCTGCGCCGGACGCTGGGCGGCCCGGCCTCGCCTGGTCCGTCGCTGATCTTCGGCGATCATCGCCGGACCGACGTGCTCAACGCGGCCCTGATCAACGGCACGGCGGCCCACGCCATCGACTATGACGACATGGCTGCGGCCATGGGCGGCCACCCCTCCGTCCCCGTCGTGCCGGTCGTGTTCGCGCTCGGCGAGCAGCTGCAGGTTTCGGGCCGCCAGGCGCTCGACGCCTACATCGTCGGCTTCGAGGCGGAGTGCCGTATCGGGCGCGCCGTGCATCCCCACCACTACAGCGCCGGCTGGCACCCCACCTCCACGCTGGGCGTGTTCGGCGCGGCGGCGGCGGCGGCGCGCCTTTTGGGGCTCGATGTCGAACAGACGGCCACGGCGCTCGCGCTCTGCGCGTCGATGGCGAGCGGCGTGAAAGCCAACTTCGGCACCATGACCAAGCCGCTGCACGTCGGCCGCTGCGCCCATGACGGGCTGATGGCCGCGCTGCTGGTGCGCGAGGGGTTCACCGCCAAGCTGAACGCACTCGAGCAGAAGGAAGGCTTCTTCGCCGCCTTCGATGGCCTCGCCAACGTACATCCCGACCGCATGCTGGCCGACCTCGACGGGATGCTGGAGATCGAGCAGCCCGAGATTGGCCTCAAGCAGTTCCCCTGCTGCGGGAGCACGCACCCGTCCATCCTGGCCATGATGCAGCTTCGCGAGCAGGGCCTGAGGTCCGAGCAGGTCGAGGCGATCGAGATCCGCACTCACAAGAAGCGGCTTCCCCATACCGACAACCCGCACCCACAAACGCCGCTCGCCGCCAAGTTCAGCATCCAGTACGCTACCGCCCGCGCCCTGATCGACGGCGCGCCCCGGCTGCACCACTTCGAGGGCGACGCCTTCCTGGAGCCCGAAATCCAGCGCCTGCTCTTCCGAACCACAGCCTCGCCCCTGCCCGACGGCGAGGACACGCGGGCAGACCAGTTCACCGCCGAGGTCAGCGTGCTGACCCGCGATGGCCGCAAGCTCTCCGCCCGGCTTCCTGCAGGCCTTGGCCGCGGCCCTGCCGATCCGATGTCGCGCGACGAGCGCTGGACCAAGTTCCACGACTGCGGATCGCAGGTCCTCACCGAAACCGCGTCAGAGCAAGCGTTCGAGGCCCTTGAAGGTTTGGCGACCGCCCCGCGCCTTCGCGACATCACCGATCTTCTCGCCCAGGCCCAGCTTCCGGGCGGGCTCATCGCAGACGCCGCCACCCAGGCTCCGGCCTTTGCCTGATCGCGACGAACGAAGGGAGCCCACGTGCAGGACTATCCTTACCTTGGCCCAACCCGGATCTTGGTCCCGGCCGGAGTGCTCGGATCGGGCGTTCGCGCCGAGGAACTAGAGGCGGGTCTAGCGCTCGCGCCGCACGCTATCGCGCTCGATGCAGGGTCAACCGACAGCGGGCCGGCCTATTTGGCTAGCGGCCGGTCCAAGTACAGCCCTGACTCCGTACGGCGAGACCTTTCCCTGCTCATGGCGGCGCGCGAGAGGGCGGACATCCCCCTGCTGATCGGCTCCTGCGGCACGTCTGGCTGCGACGAGGCGGTGGACGCCACCTTGGACATCGCGTTGCAGGTGGCCCGGGAGCGGGGCCGCAAGCTCAAGATCGCGGTGCTCTACTCCGAGCAGGACAAGGCGGTCCTGAAGGCCAAGGCGGCGGCGGGTGCGGTGAGCCCGCTGACCCCGGCCCGCCCGCTCACCGAGGCCGAACTCGACGCCTGCGTTCACATCGTCGCCCTGATGGGACCTGAGCCCTACATCGCGGCCTTGCAGGCCGGCGCCGACATCGTACTTGGCGGCCGCACGACCGACACAGCCGTCCTGGCCGCGGCTGCTCTTCTGCGCGGGGGTGCCGCCGGTCCGGCTTGGCACGCCGCCAAGGTGGCCGAATGCGGCGGCCTGTGCAGCGTCAACCCCACCAGTCCCGGGATCATGATGAGCGTGGACGACGGGGGCTTCACTATCGCCCCGCTCGCTCCCGCAAACAGCTGCACGCCTGAGACGGTGTCGGCCCACATGCTCTACGAGAACAGCGATCCTTTCCGCCTGATCGAGCCTGGCGGCGTGCTGGACGTGACCGAGGCCCGCTACATGGTGCAGGATTCGCGAACCGTCAGGGTGACCGGTTCGCGATTTGAGCCCGCGCCCTACACCATGAAGCTGGAAGGCGCAGGCGGCGGGCCATTCCAGACCATCATGCTGGTCGGCATCCAGGACCCTGAGGTGCTGCGCGATATTGACGGCTTCCTGGCGCGCATGTCGCAGGCGCTGCACGAGCGGGTGCAGCGCACCTTCGGCGGCGACATGCCAGCCTTCGACATCTCGCTGCGCCCCTACGGCTGGAACGCGGTTTCGGGGCGCGCGCCTAAGCCGGACGCCGGCGTTCCCCTCGAGATCGGGCTACTGTTTGTCGCCACCGCCGAAACCCAGGCGCTGGCCACGCAGGTCGCGCGCATCTGCAACCCGATGTTCTTCCACTTTCCCGTCCGAATGGGCAAGGAGCTGCCGAGCTACGCTTTCCCCTTCTCGCCCGCCGAGATCGAGCGCGGCCAGGTGTTTCAGTTCAACCTGAACCATGTCGTGGCGACGGACTCTCCGGACGAGCTGGTCCGCACCCGTTGGATAGAGGTCGCTTCCAGCGCCAGGATCGCCGTGCATGCCTAAGCTCAAGGATGTCTGCCGCTACATCCGCTCCAAGAACGCGGGGCCTTTCTGGGTCACCATCGACATCTTCTTCGACACCGAGGAGGGTTATCGTCGTCACCGCACTGATCCCGCCATCAGCGTTGCCGCCATAGCGGAACTCTACGGCGTAGCCGTGGACCAGGTCCGGCGCTTCGAGATCGATACGCTGAGCGCGATCAAAATGTCCTATCCACGGTCGCAGCCGCAAGGCGGCGTTCTGGAGCGTGACATGCACAGCGGCCAGCAGTTCGTGCCCCTGCTCGATCTTGCTCTTGAAGGGCCGCCGGTTGCTATCGCAGGATCACCTCAGTGACGAAGCCCGCTGGAGAAGCTCCAGGAGGAGCGCCGCAACGGTCTCGGGCTTCTCGATGGGTGGAAGGTGGCCGCAGTCCGGGATGACGTGGAACGTCGATCCTGGGATGAGACGATGGACCTCCCGCGACATCCCGACGGGTGTCATGCGGTCGTCCTCGCCTACGATCACGGCCGTGGGGACGCGGATGCCGGGGAGCGCTTTGCGAAGATCGCCGCGGGCGATCACGGCGCGGTTTTGTCGAACGTAGGCTTTGGGGCCGACGCGCACGCTCATTTCCACCAACTCCGCTCGGATATCCTCCGGAGCCGCGGGGTGGACGAGTGATTTCAGGCTGCGCTCCGCTTGGCCCCGGAAGTCAGTCGTCGTCCCTACAACCAGGTTGGCGAGGCGCCGATACATCTTTCGCCCGAAGGTGTCCGGCGAGGCGTTCGTGTCGATCAAAGCCAGACAACTGATGCGTTCCGGCGCAAGCCGCGCCAGCTCCATCGCCACCATTCCGCCCATCGATACGCCGGCGAGAGCGAAGCGGCCCGGCGCTTGCTCAAGGACGCGGCCGGCCATAGCTACCAGGGAAGCGTCGCTGAGGGTGTTGCCCACGATGCAGTCGACCCGCCCTGCCAGGGCCGTCACGGTCCGCCGCCAGACGGCGCCGTCGCTTCCAAGCCCAGGAATGAGGACGAGCGTTTGCATGGTGCGCGAACCAATGTGATCGGAGGGCTGGAGTTCTACATGGCGGAAAGGTGTTTGAGATCAATCCTTGGAAGATCGAGGAAGCGGCGTGGGTGCGCAGTTATCAGGCGACCGGGCGCCCCGAGCCGCCTTGTGTCGGGGTGAACCAAGAGCTGCTGCGCTAAGCCTTCCGGCGAGCAACCTACTGGTGGGTAGGCGGGCTGGGTGCACCGAGCGAAGCGCGACCTCCAAGAGCTCAACAAACCTAGACAAGTCTGTCCGCTTATGTGACACAGGCCTGTGCGGTTCCGGGATCATTGTCCGGCGGTCCGACGCTGGAGATGCGCCATGAAGTGCGGAGATCTAAAAAGGTCCGGGTCCGTCGCGGTTGTGGGCGCCGGTCCGGGCGGCGCCACGCTGGCGCGCTTGCTTCAGGATCGCGGCTTCGAAGTCAGTGTCTTCGAGCGAGACGCATCGGCCATGGCTCGCCCACAGGGCGGCAGTCTCGATCTGAGGGCCGACTCGGGCCAGCGCGCCGTCGACGCCGCCGGCTTGGCGGCCGAGTTCGCGGCCATTTCGCGCGAGGACGCTAAAGCCTTTCGGATGGTCGACCCCCAGGGGGCCGAGATGCCTGGCGCCGGGGCGGAGACGCACGAGGATCCGGGTCCCGAGATCGACCGCGCCGACTTACGCCGGCTTCTGCTTGACGCTCTGGTCCCGCACACAGTGGCCTGGGGCCACGCGGTCCAGGACGTGCATCCGACTGAGAACGGGCGTTGGCGGTTGGACTTCGAGGGTCAGCCGTCGTTCACGGCCGACCTCGTGGTCGGCGCTGACGGTATGGGGTCCAAGGTGCGCCGACGGCTGACGTCCGCGGAGCCGGTCTACACCGGCGTCACCATGTTGGCGGCGAACATCTGCAAGAAGCATTGGCGCGGCTCGGCTCTTTCAGACGTGCTCGGCGAGGGCTCGGTGATGTTCGCCGATGGGCAGAGAACCATCTTCGTCCAGCGCTGCGCTCGCGACCTGATCCTGCTCTACTACTCTCTCGCGGTGCCGCGGGGTTGGCCCGCGCAGGAGCCCTTCGGTCTCGACGACACGGGCGCCGTGCTCAAGGTCGTGCGCGACGCCTTCAGCGCCTGGTCGCCGGAGGTCATGGCCATGCTCACCGACGTGCAGGATGGCTTCCACCTTTGGCCGACAGCCGTCATGCCACCGGACCAAAGCTGGCCGACTCAGCCGGGCCTGACCATGCTGGGCGACGCGGCGCACGCCATGCCCCCGTTCACCGGCAAGGGCGTCAACCTGGCGTTACTCGACGCGCTGGAGCTGACGGACAGCCTGACAGCCGATCCCGATCGCAATGTAACCGAGGCGATCGCGACGTTCGAGGCGGGGATGCAGGCGCGTACCTGCAGGGAGATTCGGGCCTGTCTGGACATCGGTCGCCAAGCCTACGGCATCGACCTCGACTTCAGCTCGCCAGTCGCTGCATGAGCGCGAGAGCCGGGGTGTCGTTGGACGACATGCAGATTGCGGATTGCGACACACACCTGAGCGTGGCGGACATCCTCCTGCGCTTTGGCGCAGGGGTGGACAGGTGCGACCGCTCGCTCCTGGCCAGCGTTTTCACCGACGACGCCGAGGTGGACTTTCGGCCGTGCGGCGCGAAGCTCGGCCTCGACTTCCCGGTGCTCGGGGGCGGCGAGACAATCGCCGCCTTCCTGGCCGGGGGCGCTCACGCCCAGGTGACCAGCCATGTGGTCACCAACACAAGGGTTCAGGCCACCGGCGCCTCGGCCAGCGCCTGCAGCCTCGTAGATGCGACCCATCTGGTCAGAGCCGACACCAGCCGGCGCTTGCGGATGATGAATTGGTACGAGACCGAGGCGGTAAGATTGGAGGCCCACTGGCGCGTCCGCCGCCTCGTGATCGACAATGTGTGGTTCGACGGAGATCCACAGGCCCTGCTGGTGAGGTGAACGCGCCATGGCCACACCTCACCAGATAGGGCTCAAGCTCGCCTTCACCTACTCGACCCGCGTGTCGCAGCCCCACGATGCAGGCTCTGGGCCTTACGGGCCGCGACAATATTACGAGATGACCAACGGCGTTCTCGACGGACCCCGCTTGACCGGCCGTACGCTCGGCTCGGGGGCAGACTGGATGCTGCAGGGCGCCGACGGATATCTACGCATGGACGCACGCATCCAGGTCGAGACCGAGGTCCATGCGGTGATCTGCGCCCGCTACTTCGGGGTGGCGAAGGCCAGTCGTCGCCTGATCGAAGCCTTGGCGGCCTCTGAGCCGACGGGCTTCGAGGATCAACGGATTCGGACACACTGGGTGCTGGAGACCGGCCACCCTCGCTATCTCTGGGTCAACCAGGCTGTCTTCGTCGGAGAAGGTCGCGTTCGTCCGACGGGCGATGGCTTCGCAGGCTTCGAGCACCGGGTCTACACCGTCGACTGATGCGCAAGGATGCGGAGCACAATCGCGCTCGACTGGTGGACGCCGCCAGCGAGCTGATGCGTAGCGAAGGCGGGGAGTTTCCGCTGGAGCGGATCCTCAAGCGCGCGGGCCTGACCCGGGCGACGCTCTACCGCAACTTCCCCCATCGTCAGGCCGTCTACGAAGCGGTGCTGGAGCGCGACCTGGAAGCCCTGACCGCCCGTCTGGCTGCCGATCCCGACGGCGATCCCCTCGCCTTCATCCGGTTCACGACCGAGCTGATGATAATCTACGACAAGTTCCTGCTCGAACTAGCCGTCATGCCCGACTACGACGCCGAGAAGAACCAGGTCCGGATGGCGCAGACCCTCGCCTCACCGCTCGCGATAGCCCAGGCCAAGGGCCGACTGCGCCCCGAGCTGACGAGCGACGACATCCTGACGGCGTGCCGCATGCTGGCATCGCAGTGGCGACTGGACGCTCAGTCGAGCTTCGACGAGACGTTCCAGCGACGTTTTGGGCTCCTCTTGAGAGGACTCGCGGGAAGCGGCGCCGTCGGCATCGCGGGCGAAACCTCCAAGCCCCAGCGATAATGCCTGGGATCACACAGCGACATAAACCGCAGCGGCGACTTTGTCGGTTGAACCATCACCGCGACATAGCAGGAGAGTACCGATGATCGTCGTCACCACGCCTACAGGCCAGATCGGCGCCCAGCTCGTGCAGGACCTGTTGAAGGCCGGCGAGGCGTTGCGCTTGATCGTGCGCGACCCCTCCCGTCTCCCAGATGGGGTCCGTGATCGCGTCGACGTCGTGGAGGGCTCGCATGGGGACGCCGTTGTCGTCGACCGCGCGTTCGAGGGCGCGGAGGCTCTGTTCTGGGTCGTGCCGCCCAGCCCGAAGGCGGAGAGCCTGGAAGCGGCCTATCTGGACTTCAGCAAGCCTGCCTGTGCGGCCGTGGAGCGGTGCGGGGTCGGCCATATCGTCGACGTCACCGGGCTGGGCGGCGACACGCGCTGGCGCGACCGCGGAGGGCTGCTGACGGTCTCTATTCGGATGGACGAGATGTTCGCCGCCACCAGCGCGGCGCACCGGGCGCTCGCCATGCCCTCGTTCATGGACAACATGCTGATGCAGCTAGACCCCATCCGCGAGCAGGGCATGTTCTTCGGTCCGCTCGACGGCGACCTCAAAGTGCCGACCTGCGCCACCCGCGATATCGCCGCGGTCGCCGCTCGACTCCTAACCGACCGCTCCTGGAGCGGCCAGGGCGTGGCGCCGGTGCTCGGCCCCGAGGACCTCTCGGCCAACGACATGGCGGCTATCATGTCTGAAGTCTTGGGCAAGCCGGTCCGCTACCAGCAGGTTCCGTTCGAGGCCTTC
>CAXTRP010000086.1:0-6958 GCA_964246615.1 uncultured Caulobacteraceae bacterium
GCCTATTTCGAGTGCCTGCACGAGGTGAAGCTGATCGTTGACCTGATCTACGAAGGCGGCATCGCCAACATGAACTACTCGATCTCCAACACCGCCGAGTACGGCGAATACGTCACCGGCCCGCGCCTGGTGACCGAGGAGACCAAGGCGGAGATGAAGCGGGTGCTGAAGGACATCCAGGAAGGCCGCTTCGTGCGCGACTTCATGCTGGAGAACGCCGCCGGCCAGCCGAGCCTCAAAGCCCGACGCGCGCTCTTGGGCGAGCACCAGATCGAGCAGGTGGGCGAGCGGCTGCGCGCCATGATGCCCTGGATCGGCAAGGACAAGCTGGTCGACCGCGCGCGGAACTAGGCGGAGCGGACGCTTTCGGCAGGCGGCGGCGGTATGCCGAGCGACATGAGCACCTGGCCCGGCCAGCCCCGCCAGTCCAAGCCGTGGGCGTGGAAGAGCGCCAAGGCTATCCGCTCCAGCCCGAAGCCGACGCAGGCGGTATGGGCGACCGCGCTGTCGGCGGTCTTCAGCCCCGCCGCCTGGCCAAAGCTGTCCATGTGGTAGTTGAAGCTCATGCAGGCGTGGGGCGCTTTGGCGTCGGAGACGGGGGCGAGCAGCTCGAACTTCAGCGCCTGGCGTCGCTGGGCTGTGGCCAGGACAGCCGCAGCGCGCCCGAAGAAGGGGTCGTTGGCGACCTCCACCTCGCCCTGCAAGCCCCAGGCGCCGAACAGCTCCTGGCCACGGGTCAGCCAGTGCGCCCGGAAGGCCAGCACTTGGTCCGGCGAACCGACGCGGACGAACTCCAGCATGTGGAAGCTCTGCAGCCGACCGGGATCGCGCGAGGGCTCGCGGCGAAAGCAGTTGGCCTCCACCTGCAGGGTGAAGCCCTCTGGCCCCGGAGGTGCGCGCCGCGCCAGGGCCGGATAGACCGGGAAACATGCGGCGGGGATGAGCACGAGGTCGCTGGCCGCCTGTCCCGCCCCCCAGTCTTCTCCGGCGCGGTGAGCGGCGAGGTGCGCGCGATGGTCCTGCTCGTCGCCACAGAAGCAGTGCACCGAGCCGAGCAGCTGGGGAAAGTTGCGGAAATAGCCTAGCCGCTCCAGATCGCGCCTCGCCATCACCGAAGCGAAGCGCATGCGTTCCAGATCCCCCCCTGCGCGCCGGGCCGCCGCCGCCACCGCGTCGCAGACAAGTGCGAAATCCTCGCCGTAGCCGTAAACGCCGTCCACGGGTGTCGGAACCAACAAGCCGGCCTCGACCAGGGCCGTGGCGAAGCGATCGCTGTCAGGCGTCAAGGCGTGCGACCTGGCTGGCCTGCCGGGCGATGACCGACAGCAGGTCCGCCACCCCTTTCACCGCCTCCATGTCTGCGCTCGTCATCTGAAAGCCGTAGTGGGCCTCCAACCCGAAGATGACCTCCACCGTGACGTGGGAGTCCCAGCCTGGCACCTCGCTGGCCAAGGTGTCGCGCGACAGCGGGCGCAAAGTCGCCGGCGGTGGCGTGTTCAAAGCCTGGCGCACCACCTCGGTGATGACGGCCAGGTCGTCCCTTGCGCTCACCCTCATGCGGCCTTTCTGGAGCGTCTCGGCGGCGGAACCACAGAGAGGCGGTTCGACTCCAGCAGGGCGTGCACACGGCGAACCAGCGTCGGCCAGAGCTCTGTCCGCACGCTCATGCCGTCGTGATAACAGGCCAATTCGTCCAGGGCGCCGATGACAAGACCCGGCGCGGCGAGCCTCGCCTCGCCGGCCTTGAGCGTTGCATCCGCCAGCCGCACGAACAGGAGCTGGTTCGGCCCATGACGCTGGAGCGCGGCGAGCAGGCGCAGGACCTCTGTCTCCGGGACGGGATTCAAGCTGCGAAACACGTAGATGCGCCGGCCCTCCTGCAGGTCCTCAAGGAACTTGCGGCGCATCAGAACAAGTCGGCGCAGCTCACGCGCTCGAAGGGCTTCCTCGGTTATATAGTCCGTGCTGGTGAAGGTATGGGCGTGACCGCGCAGCCGGGCGTGGTGCAGGATCATCTCCGAAACACGTCCCGAGCCTTGATCGCCTTCGGGCGCCAAGCGGATCTGGGCGGGATCATCTACCCCGGCCAAGTCATCGTCCAGCAGATCCACCAGCACGTCGATGGAGGTGGAGTACCACTTGAAGAGGTTCAGGGAGTCGACTCCAGCCTCGCGCTGAACCGCTCCAAATTCACAGTTGTCTCCGAGGCTCTCGAAGCGGTCGAGAAGTTCCGGAAGACTGAGGGCTTGCGGCGGCGAAGATGGCGGCGTTATGGCGAAAATACGGCGAAGGCCGGCAGAGAGAACTTCTCTGAGACTAATTTCCTCCGGATACGGATAATCCACGCTGGTCCCAACTCCCGAAATATTTCGGCGCCGCAAAATACTTTCGGTGACATATCATTTGCGATGCGGGGCGCCAGGGGGTTCCGGCTTCCGCGACAATCCGCGTCGTGGCCCTGGCGTCGTCTGGCGGCCAGGGCCGGGCGACCGCGCCTGCGGCCGGACACCCTCACATCCAATCCTTCCACTTGAACCAGGCCAGCGGGATCAGGGTGGTGACGACGATCAGCGCCAGCGCGAAGGGATAGCCGTAACGCCAGCCGAGTTCGGGCATGTACTTGAAGTTCATGCCGTACAGCCCGACCACCATCACCGGCGGCACGCCGACGACGGACGCAATGGTCAGCACCTTCACCACGTCGTTCTGCTCGATGCTGATGAAGGCGGTGGCGGCGTCCTGCAGGAGCTGGACGCGGGAGAGCAGGTTCTCCTCGTACTGCTCGAGCGAGCCGATGTCGGCGCGCACGCCGCCAAGCCGGTCGTGGATGGGCGCCTCGATCCAGTCGCGTCCCCGGTCGCTCACGAACTGGGCCATGCGAGCGATGCAGACAAGGGTGTAGCGCACCTTGGACATGCGCCCGCTGGCGCGGCCGATCTGGGTCATCACCCGGCGCAGCAGGGCTGTGTCGCGCGACAGCTTGTGGGTCTTTTGCGGCTTCTCCTCGTCGGGCTTGTCGGCCCGGAAGATGGCGTGCGACGCCTTGTCGAGCTGGTCGGCGCAGACCTCCAGGTGATCGGCCGCCCGGTCCACCACCTCCTCCAGCAAACGCGCGAAGATGTCGGCGGAGCTCGCCCGCTCCACCGACGCCAGATCGCCCTTCACCGTCTCGAACACCGCCAGCTTTGCAAAGCGCACGGTGAGACAGACGTCAGCGTTCAGGATGAAGCCGGTGGGAGCTGAGACCATGACCCCGTCCTTGCCCCGAGCGATCAGCGGCGCGCTCATGGACAGGGCGGTGCGCTCGATGCGCAGGCGGCTGGTGACCTCGATCTCCTCCAGCGCCTCGCGGGTGGGTACGCTGAGGCCGCTGGCCTGTTCGACCGCTTCGATCTCCTGGGGCGTAGGGTCCTGCAGGTCGATCCAGGTGCGGCCCGAGAGCCCCTCCCGCGCCAGCCGCTCGGCGGTGATCTGGCAGTCGCCGTGGTCGGGATAGGCCTGCAGCATGGGACGGCTCCGCTTGAACCCCGCAGCCTCCCGGGCGTAGAGGCCATGCTCGGTTAGCCGGAGAATCAGCTGTGCGACAGGACAAAGCCGCGGGCTCCTCTCCCGGCTGCAACCGACGGGCGGCCTTCGCCACCCGTGCGGTGCACGGGGGCCAGCGGCACGATCCGTCCACCGGCGCTGTAATGACGCCGATCTACGCCACCTCCACCTACGCCCAGTCCTCGCCCGGCGTGCATCAGGGTTTCGAGTATTCCCGCAGCCACAATCCCACCCGCTTCGCCTTCGAACGCGCGGTGGCGGAGCTGGAGGGAGGCGTGGCCGGCTTCGCCTTCGCTTCGGGCCTGGCGGCGATCTCCACGGTTTTGGAGCTGCTGGACGCAGGCGACCACCTGATCGCCTCGGACGACCTCTACGGCGGCACCTTCAGGCTTCTGGACAAGGTCCGCCAGCGCTCCGCGGGGTTGCAGGTCAGCTTCGTGAACCTGTCGGACACCGATGCGGTGCGGGCCGCGATCCGGCCGAACACCCGGCTGATCTGGGCGGAGACGCCCACCAACCCCATGCTGCGCCTGGCCGACCTGGATGCGCTCGCGCAGATCGGGCGCGAGCACAAAGTCATCACCGCCGCCGACAACACCTTCGCCAGCCCCTGGTGCCAGCGGCCGCTGGAGCGGGGCTTCGACATCGTCATGCACTCGGTGACCAAGTACCTCAACGGCCACTCCGACGTGGTGGCCGGTGCGGTGGTGGTGCGCGAGGAGGCGCTGGCGGAGAAGGTCCGTTTCCTTCAGAACGCGGTGGGCGGCATCCTTGGCCCCTTCGACAGCTTCCTGGCGCTCCGTGGAGTGAAGACCCTGGCGCTGCGCATGGAGCGCACATGCGCCAACGCCCTGAAGATCGCCCACTGGCTGGAGGCGCGAACGGGCGTGGCCAAGGTGATCTATCCAGGCCTGGAGAGCCACCCGCAGCACGCGCTGGCGAAAGCCCAGATGAGCGGCTACGGCGGCATCATCACAGCGGTGCTCGACGCAGACCTGGAGGGGACGCGCACCTTCCTGGAGCGGGTGGAGCTGTTCACCCTGGCCGAAAGCCTGGGCGGGGTGGAGAGTTTGATCGAGCACCCCGCCATCATGACCCACGCCTCCATCCCCCAGGTCCAGCGGGAGGCGCTAGGCATTTCCGCAAGCCTGGTGCGCCTGTCCGTGGGGATCGAGGACGCCGACGACCTGATCGCCGACCTGGATCAGGCGCTGGGGTAGCGCCCGCTCCTCCCAAGCGGGCGGAGACCAGGTTGCGTCCCTGCTCCGCCCCCCCTAACTGCGAGCCATGAGCACCGAAACCTCCGGCCTCACCCAGCTGGGCCACGCCGTCGGCGCGCCCGCCGACCCGGAGACGGCGGTGCTGGAGCGCGTGCCGAACCCGCAGGCCAGCGTGCTGTACGCCGTGCGGTTCACAGCGCCCGAGTTCACCTCGCTGTGCCCCATGACGGGCCAGCCGGACTTCGCCCACCTCGTCATCGACTACGCCCCGCGAGACTGGCTGGTGGAGTCCAAGTCGCTGAAGCTATATCTCACCAGCTTCCGCAACCACGGCGCCTTCCACGAGGACTGCACCCTCGCCATCGCCCGCAAGTTCACTGCGGTCGCCGATCCCCGCTGGCTGCGCATCGGCGGCTACTGGTATCCGCGCGGCGGCATCCCCATCGACGTGTTCCACCAGACCGGCCCCATGCCGGAAGGCCTGTGGCTGCCGGACCAGGGCGTGCCGCCCTATCGCGGTCGTGGCTAGGCGGCGCCTGGCTCGGAAAGCGGGCGCAGCATGGCGATGTCGTCCCGAGCGGCGAGGGCGGCTATCGACAGGTCGTGCTGAGCCTGCAGGTTCATCCAGAACTGCGCGGTGGTGCCGAACACCTTGGCCAGCCTTAGGGCTGTGTCCGGCGTCACGGGTTGGCGCCCGCGCACCAGACGTTCGATGCGGGTGCGGTCGGCGAGCCCCATGGCGCGGGCCAACCCACCCGCTGTCACGCCGTAAGCTGCGAGGTAATCTTCGCGCAGGTGCTCGCCGGGATGGGCGAACGGCGCGACAAGGTCGTCGAACTCTAAAGCCATCGTCTCACCCACGGTGATAATCCACGAAATCCACCTGCTCAGGCCCCGCCACACCCCACATAAAGCAGATACGGAATTGGTTGTTGACGCTGATCGACCACTGTCCCGCCCGGTCGCCGTCCAGCCGGTGCAACCTGTGGCCGGGAGGTGCACGCAGGTCTTCGACGCCCGTCGCGGCGTTCAGCCGCTCCAGCCGCCGCCGGACGGACTTGACCAGGTCCGCCGGAAAGCCCTTCGGTGGTCGGCCAGCAAACACCTGCCGCGCTGCTTCGCTTTTCCAACTCTGGATCATGACGCCCGCGCATAACCGTAGCGCAACGCGCCACGCCGCTCAAGGACGATGGCCATGAGCGACGTCGGCTATGCGCTGGAGCTGTCGGCGGTGATCGTGGCGGTGACGGAAGGGCGGCCGCGGGTGTTGACCGTCGGCGGCGGCGAGGCGATCCCGTCCGGTCCGTTCCAGTCTGACCACCGCACGCTGGAACTGGGCCTTCGCGCCTGGGTGGAGGCCTCCACCCGCCACCCGCTGGGCTACGTGGAACAGCTCTACACCTTCGCCGACCGCGACCGCACCACGGGCGAAGACCTGCGGACCATTGCGCTCAGCTACCTCGCCCTTACCCGGGAGGAGACGGATGCACCGGGCGCCGGTGCGGCCTGGCGCGGCTGGTACGACTACTTCCCCTGGGAGGATCGCCGCGAGGAAGGCCGCGAAGGCGATATCGACACGATCGCCGAGGTCATCGCTCCTAGGCTCTACGCCTGGGCCGATGCAGCGGACGCGCTGGGCGCCCGCCGGACCCGCCGCCAGCGGGCGAGATTGATGTTCGGACTGGACGGCTCGCCCTGGAACGAGGAGGCGGCGCTGCAGCGCTACGAGCTTCTTTACGAGGCCCGCCTGCTGCCCGAGGCGGCGCGGGCGCGCGATCTCGCCTGCGACCCGTCCGAGCCTGAGGCGCTGCAACCGTTCGGCCGCCCCATGGTGCACGACCATCGGCGCATCCTGGCCACCGGGCTCTCGCGACTGCGCGCCAAGATCAAGTATCGACCGGTGGTGTTCGAGCTGATGCCGCGGAGCTTCACCCTGCTGCAGCTGCAACAGACGGTGGAGGCGCTGGCGGGACGACGGCTGCATAAGCAGAACTTCCGCCGGCTGGTGGAGAGCCAGGGCCTGATCGAGGAAACGGGCGAGGTCCTGTCCGGAACTGGCGGTCGGCCCGCGCGGCTCGTCCGCTTCCGTCGCGAAGTGCTGCTGCAGCGCGCCGCAGCGGGGACGCGGCTGTCGCTGTCGCGGGTGGGCTAGCGGGCGGCGTCAGTACGGCTTCATCGCCTCGATGGCGAAG
>CAXTRP010000086.1:6968-9598 GCA_964246615.1 uncultured Caulobacteraceae bacterium
CACCCCGCCCTCCCGCTTGAGCATGGCCGGATGGCCCTCGCAGCCCTCGAACACCGGTTGCACAGGGTGGGCGGCGCGCCCGAGCTGCAGGTCGACGAAGCCCGCCTGGCGAAGCGCTCTGGCCAACTCGTCGGCCGACCAGATGTACTCGTGCCCGTAATCCCGGAAGATGATGTTGGTGGCGTCGCACCAGTTCAGATCGTCCTGAGCGTGGAAGCGGCGGAGGAACTGCAGGTAGTCCTCGTCACCCGGGTCACCGCCGCCGGTGAGGTGGGCGGCGAACAGCTGCAGGTCCGGGGTCACCACCCGCAGCCATCCGCCAGGCTTGAGCGTCCGCAGCGTCTCGCCGAGGATCGCCTGGGCCACGGGCTTGGGCACGTGCTCGATCATGTGCTCGCAGAGCGCGGCGCTGAACACGCCGTCGGCGATGGGCCAGGGGCGCCCGGCGTCCAGCCATACCGCACCGGGCCGGGGCTTTATGTCCAGGTTCAGCCAGCCCGGCAGGATGTTGCGGCCCGAGCCGACATTGACCCGCCGTTCACCCCCGCTGCGGAAATATGCCCGGCGATCCGCAGGCGAGCGCAGCCGGCGATAGGGCGCGTAGACGCTCTCCAGAGCCCAGCGCTTGAAGGTCATCGGCGGCAGCCTGCGCGATCGCCCGTCACTGCGCCGGCATCGCCGCCAGCCGCCCGCGACCATGCGTGTAGTCGACCACCGCCCGGTCGCCGGCCTGCTGCTGCACCGTGCGCAGCGCCAGCCGGTCGTCGCGCGTCAGGTTGATCTTGCCCACGAAGCCCATGGTGTACTGCATGGCCATGACCAGCAGGTTGGACCCCTCGAAGGAGGTGTAGACCAGCATGCTGAGGAACCAGAGCACCGCCACCCGCTGTTCGCCCGACGTCCGCCCCGCCCTGAGCGTGGGCGAGAACAGCTGCACCGCTGACGCCACGACGAAGGCGACGTAGACGCCCAGGCCCAGGACGCCGTCTTCCACCAACACCCGCAGCGCCTCGCCGTGGATGCCGATCTCGGAGAAGTCGTTGGCTTGGTAGAGCGACTGCGACAGCCGCAGGAAACCGTTGGTGCCGACGCCGAACAGCGGGTTCTGGCGCAAGAACAGCAGGCCGAGATGGATTTGCCAGGCGCGCTCGGCGCTGCTGATGCTGTCCGGCATGGGGCCGATCCCGACCACCGCCAGGATCGTCTGGACCTGGCGCAGCAGGTAGGGCGTGCCCGAGAGCGTCACCCCCAGATACACCAGAAAGCCCCCCACGACGGGCACCAGATAGGAACCCGCGTTCTTCGGGTTCAACATCAGGGCGACGGCGATGATGAAGGCGATGTAGGCCTTGCGCTCGCCGGAAAGCAGGATGATGACGCCGGCCCCGACCATGAAGACGCAGGCGAGCACGACGGGGAACTTGGCGCGGGTCAACAGCCAGCCGGTGACCATCAGCGGCAGCAGGTCGAACAGCGCCTTCGGGTTGTAGAGGCGCTTCCACATGAAGTAGTAGCCCTGCTGCACGTGCCAGCCGATGTTGTAGAGCATCACCGCCGCCGCCATTGGCGCGAACAGCAGATAGAACCTGTAGATCGACGCGCGGCTGTAACGGGCGGCGAACGCCAGCACGAAGGCGAACACCATCACCGCCTCCGCCATCTCGCGCAGTCCGTTGTCCTTGCCGAGCCTGAAGGCGGACAGCACGTGCATGGTCACGAACGCCAGCAGGAACCAGTTCATCGTGGCCCAGAGCGTGGATCGCTTGGCGAAGCCGATGAGCGTGAGCACAGCGGTCACGATCATCAGCGGCGCGTTCAAGGGCACGCGTATGTGCACGTCGCGATAGACCTGCACATAGATTTCGGCATGGAAGAACAGGGTGGCCGCGCCCGTGGCGAACAGCAGGTCGATCAGATAGGAGCCGGCCGTCTTCGCCGGCGCGACGGGTTCCTGTGCAGGCGCTAGGCTCGTCATCCGCATCCGCCCTGGCCGCGACCGTCGCCGCGCATCGAGACCTTCCTTAAGGCCAAAAGTTGCGACACTCCACGTCCGGCGCCCAGGCCAGACGCGGGCCGGTCGCCGCAGGCTCGCCTGCGGCTTGAAGGCGGGCGGCCGCGTGCGGTCTTGCCCGCCGGCTCCATTACGGTCAAAACCTTACGGATGCAGATGCTTGTAGGCGTGTTGACCCTGGCGCTCTTGGCGAGCGACGCCGCTGGACCGCCATCGGCGTCCGACCAGCTGCTGTCGCCGGCCTTCAGCGGCACCATCGTATCGACCTATCCGGACGGTCGCGTCTCCAAGCTGTGGCTGAACCGCGACGGCAGCTTCTCGGCGGAGGGCCGCAAGCACGAGCGCCAGGCCGGTCGCTGGGTCGTGCAGAACCACAACGTCTGCCTGAGCCAGCTGAAGCCATTCCCGATCCCCTTCGCCAAATACTGCTCGCCGATCCCATCCACCGGCGTGGCGGAGAGCTGGACCGGCAAGGCGGTCACCGGCGAGCCGATCGTCAACCGGTTGTCCGCCGACCGGTAGCCAGCCAAGCCGCCCATGACCGAGACCCTGGCGGAGGGCCGCACCCCGGGTCGCACCTCGGCGCCTCATCCCATGAAGGTCGACCATGAGGTCGGCG
>CAXTRP010000087.1:0-9587 GCA_964246615.1 uncultured Caulobacteraceae bacterium
CTCGCCATAGGCCACCAGGCGCAAGGCGGCCCTGCCGCTGGCGAGCGGGAGATTGAACATGGCTTCCGTGCCCGCGCTAGGATCGCCGCTGGCGGTTGTGGCGCCCGTGGCCGACAGGAAGCCGGCGATGCGAGAAAGGTCTGGAGCAGCCGGCGTGACGCTGACCACCCCACCGATCGCGCCTGCACCGTACAGGGTGCCCTGGGGGCCGCGAAGCACCTCCACCGACTGAACGTCGACGAGGTGAAGATCGGGGTCCGGCGCGTTGTAGGTCGTGGGTGTCTGGTTCCAGTAGAGGCCGACGGTGGACTGCGTGCGCCCGGTGAATGCTCCGTCGGACAAGCCTCGCAGCAAGACCTTGTCGCGCCCCGGACCGAGATTGGTGACCGTCATCCCCGAGGCCAGAAGGCGCAGATCAGCCGTATCGCGCACGTGAATGGCCGAGAGCGCCTGGGCCTGCACCACGCTGACCGAGCCCGGCAGGTCGAAGAGGTCCAGCCCTCGCTTGGAAGCCGTCACCACCACCTCGGAAAGGTTGACCGCTGGAAGGACGGCTGGCGGCGGTGGCGCAGGTACGGTCGCCATCGGCGGCGACCGACGCTCGATCCGAACCGTCTGGCCATCTAGCCACACCGGGCGGCAGTCACTGCCGACCAATGCCAGGTCGATCGCGGTGCGGGCGGCCATGCGGCCCCGGATCGCGACTGCAGGCCCTTTGCATGAGACAGAGACGCCGATGGTGATTCCGGCCCGAAGACCCACCGAGAGTGCGGCTTGCGCCGGCGGTCGCGCCGGAAGGTCAAAGGACCACTGAACGCCAGCCGCCCACAGGTTCGGCGCTGCGCTCAACCAGCAAAGGACACCCAGCAGGCCGGGCCGGACGTGAGGCGTCAATATGCAGACGAGGTCAGGGACGGCGTGCGCTTAGCACGATCTCCCCATCCTGGCCCGCCTTGGCCTCCAGCGGCAACAGCGTTGTCAGCCGCCCCACGATTTCGTCGCGCGTCCCCATCGCCAACACGCCGGTGAACCGCATCCGCCGGGCCTGCGCACCGGTCAAGCGGATCGGCAGTGGATACCGGCGGTTCAGGTCAGCGAGCACCTCGGACACAGGTCGGTCCCAGTAGACCCGCCGCCCCGCCCGCCAGGCGCCCACGTCGGCCGGATCCACCTGGGCAAGCTCGAAGACGCCGCGACTACCGAGCCGAGCCGCGCGCCCGGCTGGAAGCGTCACGCTCTGCTCGCCGGCTCGGAAGCTCACCGCTCCCCGCGAAACGGCTACCCGAGCGTCAACACCCTCTCGCGCGATGTCAAAGGCGGTCCCCAGCACCCGCACCTGCGCACGGCCGAGGTCCACCTCAAACGGGCGTGCGGGGTCGTGCACCACATCGAACTTCGCCTCGCCACGGGCCAAGCTCACATGCCGTTCTTCGCCCTGGAAATGAACGGTCAGCGCGGTTGCGCCATCCATGTCGATCCGAGACCCATCGCTGAGCAGGATCGTGCGGCCTTGTCCTGCGGGCGTGGCGTAGGCGAGCAAAGCCGAAGGCGGTGGACGCTCACCTGGAGAGTGATGCGAGACCATCCACAGGCCAAGCACGGCGACGCAGGCCGCAGCGGCCGCGACGGCAGCCGCCACGCCGGAGGATCTTGCGCGCCTGCGCGTCGTCAGAGACGCCCGGCTACGGCGCGGAGCCGGCGGGCTCTCGCAAAGCTGCTCCAGGCTCAGCCAGACCGCCTGCGCCCGGTCGAAGGCCTGCCTGTGCAGGTCAGGCCGCTCTGGAGGAGCTTCATCCAGCCATCCTACAAAGGACAGCCACTCGGCCTCTCCAACATCGATCCCGCCCAACCGCACGACCCAGGCCGCAGCCTCGCTCTCAAGGCTGGCTGTATCAGCGCCGTCTCCCTCTGCGATCATCATCGCCGACGTCTTCCCATCTTTTTATAAGACGCCGCCGACACGATCAGCCCCCAGGCCTTCAAGACAGCCGCTCAGTCAGGAGCTTGAGCGCAAGGCTGACATGTTTCTCCACCGCACTCTTGGAGACGCCGAGGCTCTCGGCGGTCTGCTGGTGACTGAGGCCTTGCAGCTTGTGCAGCCGAAACACCCGCTGGGTCTGTGGAGGCAGCGTCTCCACCGCCGCCATCAGCCACGCCAGGCGCTGGCGCGCCTCAACGGTCCGTTGCGGTCCCGGCGCATCGGAGGCGCGCTCACCGCCGCGTCGCTCACCCTGCAGGTCCGCCCACGCGCTTTCGCGCGCACGCTGACGTCGGGCTTGGCGCACATCGTCGAGCATCAGGTTGGTTCCGAGCCGATAGAGGTAGGCCACCGGATTGCCGATCTGTTCCTGCGCCGGGACGGCCATCACCTTCTCGAACATGGCCTGGACGAGATCCTCTGCACGAGCCTGCGAGCGAAGGCGCGCGGTGAACACCCGCACTAGGTCAGCGCGCCGTTCCATGTAGGCGCGCGCAAGAGGTGTCGAAGACAGATCGGGCAAGTCGAAGATCCGCGACACTCAATGGGAACGAACGCGAGCGACGGCTCCCGACGCCGTTGATCGTTAGAGCAGGATGATCCTGCTTGGAACTGTCCAAACTTTCCGTCTTGCCTGGACGTGTTCCGGGCATCCATGGCGCACCGCTTCGACTGACACATCGGCGCGCCATGGACTCAGGGACAAGCCCTGGGGAGACGGAAAGAGGGCGGTCCCGCCTAGCCTCATCCCGTTCTAGCGGCGATCTGGATACGGGATTGGGCCGACCGCCAAGTCACAGCCACGCCCGCCGGCGATCGAAACTGCGAGGAACTTGGACGCGGCACGAGGCGGCGCTCCTAGGCAGCGACCTCGATGCGTTGAGTTGGCGATGGATCGCCGTTGCGATCGTGGTGGACGGCGGCGCCGCGAAGTTCGTTCGGGCTGGCCGCCGGCCGCGGGTAAGTGGCTGCCGAAGGACCGCTCAGGATCAGCAATCGCAGCAGCTTTCCCCCGTCCACATGACGCGCATCGCAGGCGCAGCGGAAAGCTTCGTCTTCGTCGATCGTCGAGAGCAGGAGCGTCTCGTCGATACTCACGATCCAACCCTGCGCCTGGCGGCGGAGATACACGGTTGTCTCCACCAGCGCCTCACAGGCGCGAGATTGCCAGTCCTGGTCGGCGAAGGCGCTATACGGGACGTTCAAGCCAACTCCTCAACACGATGTGGCCGGACCGGCCAGACGAGGCGGCGCACGAGCCCGAATTTCAAGCTGCTGGCGATGACCCACACGACCGCGTCAAGGCCATGGGCTGACCGCTCCACGAGGAACTGAAAGTCCAGACATCCTAGGCTGGCCACGACGAAAAGGGCGGCGCCGGGCAGCTTACCCACGGACGTCCACCCCCGGAACGCCAAGCGCCGGTGCGCCACATAGGCCCAGAACATCGCCAAGGCGGCCTGAAGGGGCGCTGTCGCCCAACCGAGCCCCATATCCATGCTGTCTACGAAGTGTCGACGACAAAGCTCCGCGATCCCCTCCACCAGCGCAAAGAGACTGATGCTGAGTAGGGTCGGCCAGAACTGACCTGACCCCGGAGTCTCAAGCCTTCGGGATGTGGGCAGGTAAGGCCGCATGTCTTAGGGACGCCGCCGTCGCCGCTCCACCCCACCCGCAATGCGCTCATTCAGCGAGCGTTGATCCAATCCATTGGTCGCCCTGGTCCGCGTCGAAAACGGCTAGGCGCATGCCTGCGGGGTGAGGCGCGGGGAAGGCCGCGGCGTCATGCCAAGTGACGTTGCATTGCTGGAGCGAGACGCTTGCCCGGAGTTTCGCCTGTTCGAGCTCCAGCAGATGGAACTTGCCTGCCTCTCGTCAGCGTCCCGGGGCCCTCCGAGGCTCGACCGACCACCGGGCCCGCGAGTGTTTTAAGATGACGGCTGGCGACATGCCGCTGACCGCCGCCTTGGGATCGCATTTACGCCTTTCGCGGCTGTCGCCCGGGGCCAAGCTGGTCCTGTTCGTAGGCGCCTTGACCCTGGTCAAGCTTCTCGTGGCCGCCTGGACGCCGCTCGCATCCGATGAAGCCCTATACTGGCGCTACTCCAAGCATTTGGCCGCCGGCTTCATCGACCACCCGTTCGTGAACCCGTCGATGATCCGCCTGGGGACGGCCGTGTTCGGCGACACGCCGCTGGGGGTGCGCGTCTGCGCTGTGCTGCTCAGCCTGCCGGCCAGCTGGGCGCTGGGGCGCACCGCACTGCTCCTGTTCGACGACATCGCCCTGGCCAGGACGGCGGTGGTCTATTTCAACCTTACCCTGGTCATGTCGATAGGCTCGCTGGTGGCGACGTCGGATCAGGCGGTAGTCGCTGCGACCTGCTTTCTGCTGCTGTTCCTGGCGGAACTGCAGAGCAGCGGTCGGGGAGCGTGGTGGCTCGCGATCGGCGCGACCTTCGGTCTGGGCCTTTGCTCCAAGTACACCACGGCGTTCTTCGGTGTGAGCATCCTGCTCTGGCTCCTTGCAATCCGCGAGAACCGGCGGTGGTTCGCCACGCCCTCGCCCTGGATAGGGGGGCTGGTCGCCCTGGCCGTGTTCTCACCCGTGCTGGTCTGGAACGCGCAGCATCACTGGGCGTCGCTGGTCTATCAATCCGGCCGGCTCACCGTCTACATCTGGACCTTCCGCTATCTGGGGGAGCTGCTGGCCGCGGTGACCATCCTGGCGACCCCGCCGATTTTCATACTGGGCTGCATCGGTCTGGCCACCCCAAGCTCCCGCCCTCGTTCCGAAAGCTCGCGCGGCCTGCTCATCGCCATGATCGCGCCGATGATGGTCTACTTCATCTGGCACGCCACCCACGAGCGCGTGCAGGGGAACTGGCCCGAGCCGGCGTATCCGGCCTTCGCGATCGCTGCCGCCTACGCCTGCCACCATTCCCGCTATGGCTCAGCCATCCTTGACCTCGTCGTCAAGCTCGCAGCCAGGATCGCGGCGCCGTTCGGCGTGGCGCTGGCCCTGCTTGCCTATGCGGAGGCGACCACAGGCTTTCTGCCGCTTGGCCGGCATGATCCGCGAACGCGCGTGCTGGGCATCGGCTGGACCTCGGTGGGCGAGGAGATCGATCAGCTTCGCGCCCGCGCCGGGGCAAGGGTCATCCTGACCACCGACTACACCCTGGCCAGCCTGACCCAGCTCTACCTGCCGTCGTCCACGCCCGTGGTGCAGATCAACGACCGCGTGAGGTGGAGCAACGAACCCACGCCCTCACCGCAGCTGTTCCAAGGCGCCGCGTTGTACCTTTGCAAGAACGCCTGCAGCAAGCTGTTCAAGATCAGGGACAGGTTCGGCAGCGTCACCCCGGTGGCCGCGCTGCGGCAGGACGCATCGACTGGGGGGGGGCCGCTCTACCACGTCTTCGAAGTCAGCGACCCCAAGGCTCCCGTGCTCGATCCGCCCACCCGCATCTACGGTGCAGACCATGAAGATCGTTGATCTCGCCTGCCGAAGCGTGGCGGCAATAGCTGACCGCGCCTAGGCTGGAGGTGGGCATCGCCCGGTTTCCCAGCCGGCTACCCGACATGGAAGGGCGGAGGGCGACGCCCGGCGGCGCCGGCTTTCGCTATTCGTCGGCGACGATCTGGTCGCCCACGAGCGGCGTCTGCCAAGCCATCGCCCCCACACTGAAGGTCAGGCCGGCCAGCAGGGCGATGAGCAGCAACGCCCTACTCGCATGCCTGTGGGCGATCGACATATCCGTCCTCCGATGCAGGTGGGACGTCGCAGACCTTCCCCACCCACAGGCTCGGCGCACGGATTCAGCAGAAAAGGGTGGTGCTCGGCGGCCAGGATGGCGCCGACCGGAGCCATAAAGGGGAGGCCGGATCACCCTCGATGACGACGACACGGCCGCTGACACGATCGAACGCGATCACGTCCGCATCCTTGTCGGTCGGTATCGGTTGGTCATTCTTAAGGTCTTAAAACGCGGGGTTCTTCGATGTCCGAAATGAAGCAGGTCGCTGTGGTGACCGGAGCGGGCGCAGGCGCGGGCCGGGCGATCGCTGTGAAGTTCGGGCGCGAAGGCTGGCGTGTCGCGCTGCTGTCACGCGATCCGGACCGGCTCCAAGCCGCCAAGCAGGAGATCGAGGCCGCCGGCGGCGAGGCGCTCGCCCTGCCGACCGACATGGCTGACTGCGACGCCGTCATGACCGCTTGTGACAAGGTGATGGAGCAGTGGGGCGGGGTGGACGTGTGGGTCAACTGCGCCATGGCGACCATCGTCGGTCCCGTCCACGAGTTGGAGGTCCGAGACTTCAAGCGCGTGGTGGAGGTGACCCTGCTCGGCTACGTCCATGGGACCAAAGCGGCGCTGGACGTCATGCGGCCGAAGAACAAGGGCGCTATCATCCAGGTCGGCTCCGCCCTGGCCTACCGCGCCATCCCCCTCCAGTCGGCCTATTGCACCTGCAAGTTCGCCATCCGCGGCTTCACCGATTCGCTCCGCGCCGAGCTGATCCACGAGAAGTCCAACATCTCCGTGTCCATGCTGCAGATGCCGGGCATGAACACCATCCAGTTCGACTGGGCCAAGAACCTGTTCAAGCACAAGTATCAGCCGATCGGCGACGTGTTCGATCCCGACGTCTGCGCCGAGGCCGTCTGGCGCGCCGTCCACCAGGCGCCGCGTGAGCTATGGGTGGGCGGCAGCGCCATCCAGTCCATCGTCGGCCAGATCGCCTTCCCGCCATTGCTCGACCGCATCGTGGCCAAGGCCGGGTACAACCAGCAGATCGGCAAGGATCATGAAACTCCCGGTCGGCCGAACAACCTCTATGAGGCGGTTAAGGCCGACGCCGGCGCGCGTGGCCGGTTTTCCGGCAAGGCCAAGCCCAGGGCCCTGACCTTGAATTCCACTCACGTCCGGATCACCGCTGCAACCGGCGTCATACTGGCCCTCGCCGGCGCAGTCGGCGCCGGATTTGCGATGGGTCGGCGTCGTTGAGCGTCTTCCTACACCAACTGCAAGCCGATCCGGGTTCGGCGTCACCCCCCGCGACGATCATCCCGCGACCCGGCGGCCGGTATTCATGATCGCCACGCCGCTGGCTAGAATGCAGCTCTCCGACCATGGGGGCGGCAAGCGACAGGACGAGCTGAAGAACAGCGACCGGGCGAAGGTAATCGCCCGTGCCAACATGTGCCGGGCGACGCAGCGACCCCTTTTCCGAAAGCCTCAAGCACCGGTGAGACGCGTGTTCATCCAGAGTGATGCAGCTCAGGCCCCGTCCCGACAAAGTCGGGCGGCCAGGACGTAGCTGATTTGCACAACCAGTATCGCTTCATCACCGTCGACCAGATCTACAGTGTCGCTTCATGGAGACATGCAGCAGCTCGTGCTGGAGAACGGCCTGACCGAGGAGGGACATGGCGACGCGGAAGACTGGCCGCGCCAGACCTGGGGTCAAGCGCATCACCTACGGCGCGCATCCATTCCCGTCGTCGACTACACCTAATTGAGCTGAGCGGACCAAATTGGCTGGAACATTGCGATCATCAAGACAAAGGGAGCGGCTAAGCGATCCTGAATTAGGTACGTGGGCTAATCGAGCGTGTGGACTTCATCCCTCCTTAAGAGGCTGGGTCGCTTCGACCCCCAAGTCCACAGTAAGCTGGCCGCGCTCCTGGAGGTATCCGGGAGGCGGCGGTTGTGATTGTTATGATTTTGGGTGCGGGGACAGGATTTGAACCTGTGACCTTCAGGTTATGAGCCTGACGAGCTACCGGGCTGCTCCACCCCGCGGGGGTGTATGGAGTGAGGGAAGGGTTTGATCTGGGTATGCACGGTCCGCTGGGGTGTGTGGTGGGTTAGTAGAGCTGGCGGCGACCGACTCTCCCGCGCCTTGAGGCGAAGTACCATTGGCCCTGGGGGACTTAACGACCGAGTTCGGAATGGGATCGGGTGGGGAACCCCCGGCAAAGCCACCAGCTCAACTAACCCGTCGCCATGGGGCGACAGCCATCACCGAGGATGGCCCACAGGTGTGGGGACGTGCATGAAGACATCGTAGGCCGCTCACGCGTCTACGACGCTAACGGCAGGCAGTACGGCGGCGGCTGAACGATATGCGCCCAGCCTTGTCAAGGTAACACCCGCCCGGGCTTTCGGGCAGTTTGGATAAGGATGATCAAGCCGATCGGGCGATTAGTACCGGTAAGCTTCATGGGTCGCCCCACTTCCACACCCGGCCTATCAACGTGGTGGTCTACCACGGCCCTCAGCGAAGTCTTGTTTCGAGGTGGGTTTCCCGCTTAGATGCTTTCAGCGGTTATCCCGTCCATACTTAGCTACCCTGCTGCGCGGCTGGCGCCACGACAGGTCCACCAGAGGTATGTCCATCCCGGTCCTCTCGTACTAGGGACAGATCCTCTCAAACTTCGTACACCCACGGCAGATAGGGACCAAACTGTCTCACGACGTTCTGAACCCAGCTCACGTACCACTTTAATCGGCGAACAGCCGAACCCTTGGGACCTGCTCCAGCCCCAGGATGTGATGAGCCGACATCGAGGTGCCAAACCTCCCCGTCGATGTGGACTCTTGGGGGAGATCAGCCTGTTATCCCTAGAGTACCTTTTATCCGTTGAGCGATGGCCCTTCCACGCGGGACCACCGGATCACTATGGCCGACTTTCGTCTCTGCTCGAACTGTCGCTCTCGCAGTCAGGCGGGCTTATGCCATTGCACTCAGCAGCCGATGTCCGACCGGCCTGAGCCCACCATCGCGCGCCTCCGTTACACTTTGGGAGGCGACCGCCCCAGTCAAACTGCCCACCATGCAGGGTCCCGGTCCGGGCTGACCGGACGCGGTTAGACATCAGAAGAGCTCAGGGCGGTATTTCAAGGACGGCTCCACACAAGCTAGCGCCCATGCTTCATAGCCTCCCGCCTATCCTACACAGCTCTCCCCTGATGCCACTGCAAAGCTGCAGTAAAGGTTCATAGGGTCTTTCCGTCTGACCGCGGGTACCCCGCATCTTCACGGGGAATTCAATTTCGCTGAGCCCATGCTGGAGACAGTGGGGAAGTCGTTACGCCATTCGTGCAGGTCGGAACTTACCCGACAAGGAATTTCGCTACCTTAGGACCGTTATAGTTACGGCCGCCGTTTACCGGGGCTTCAATTCGGAGCTTGCACCCCTCCTTTTAACCTTCCGGCACCGGGCAGGCGTCAGACCCTATACGTCGCCTTGCGGCTTCGCAGAGCCCTGTGTTTTTGATAAACAGTCGCTACCCCCTGGCCTGTGCCACTCTACAAAGCTTGCGCTAAGCAGAGTCACGCTTATCCCGAAGTTACGCGTGCAATTTGCCGAGTTCCTTCAGCATAGTTCTCTCAAGCGCCTTGGTATGCTCTACCAGTCCACCTGTGTCGGTTTCGGGTACGGTCTATACGCTGGAGCTATTTCCCGGTGTGCTCGGGCAGCCAAGGCAATCCAGTAAGCCTCAACCTCACCTCACACACGTCACTTCCAGCAGGCCCAGTAATATTCAACTGGTTCCCATCGACTACGGCTCTCGCCCTCGCCTTAGGGGCCGGCTCACCCTGC
>CAXTRP010000088.1:0-8106 GCA_964246615.1 uncultured Caulobacteraceae bacterium
CCTACGACCCGCTGATTAAGAGTCAGCTGCTCTACCAACTGAGCTATGCACCCGCACCGTCAGCGAACAACGACGGCGGCGAGGGCGCGAAACATAGACGTTTCGGAAGCCTTGGCAAGCGGCCGCAGCACGCCGGTCGGAACCGCGTGCAAGCGTGGCGGTTACGCTGGCCAGCACGAGAGGCGCAGCCGTTATGACCACCGTCCACTCCCAAAACGAGTTGTCGTCCATGGTGGACAAGGCGATCAACGGCGTCCGCGCCGTCATGGTCGGCGTGGCCGGCGAGCCCTATCGCTTCCATCCCATGCGGGGTCATGTGGCGTCAGGAGAACGATCGGTATGGTTCATCGCTCGGCGGGACGTCAGTCTGGTGAAGGAACTCGACGGACCTGCGCATGCCGCCGTGGTCAACGTGGTCAGCGAGGATC
The DNA here is from genome assembly GCA_964246615.1 of uncultured Caulobacteraceae bacterium. Classification (GTDB taxonomy): domain Bacteria; phylum Pseudomonadota; class Alphaproteobacteria; order Caulobacterales; family Caulobacteraceae; genus CAHJWH01. Next base: position 429 of record CAXTRP010000088.1, read on the forward strand.
ACCACCTTCACGCCAGCCTGAGCGGCACGCTGACGCTTGAGCGCGACCAGGGCCGTATCGATCAGTTCTGGAGTTCCGTGGCCGACGCGTGGCTGCCGGAGGGACGTTTGTCGCCAGACGTCACCACCCTGCGCTTTGATCCGGCTGAGGCGGAGGTCTGGATGAGCGACAACAGCTTCAAGCTGGCTTGGGAAGTGGCGAAGGCGAACCTCAGTCACGCTCCTGTGCAGTCGGGTGAGAAAGCCACCCTGCGACCGGACTGAGATCACCCGCGACCGTCGAATGTCCCAAGATGAGGGCGGCGGGCGCGAGCCAGCATCTCCGTATCGCCAGCCGTGTCGCCGTAAGCGTCTGTTATCTCCAGGTCCGGGCCGTATAGGGCGCACAGGCGACGCACCTTTTCGGGTCCGCGGCAGTTCGCCCCATCGAGATGTCCCAAGATCCTGCCGTCGACGCTCCAGGCCAGGCGGCTACCGATCAGGTCGTCGGCGCCGAGGCGATCGGCGAACGGCCTGACGATCTCCTCCGGCGACGCGGTGACGATGACGAGGTGGTCGCCTTGAGCTTGATGGGCTCTCCAGGCGACCAGTGCGTCCGGGCGCATGATCCGCTCGAACGTGGAGGCGGCGAAGCGGCCGGTCTGTTCGTTCAGCTGCGCTCGGGAAAGTCCTCCCAGGAACACGCGGACGCACGCAGACTTCAATTCGCCGCGGTCACGGGTCGCGACATAGGCGAGCATCGAAGGCGCAAGCCGTAAGAGTCCGAGAGCCCACCGCCAGGGATCGGTCCGCCAGCGAAGAAAGCCGGCGAAGCTGTCGCGCGTCGTCAACGTGCCGTCGAAATCGAAGGCGACGATCGAACGCCTGGAGGAAGGTCCGTTCGGCGCGGTGTCGTCATTCATGGAGGCGCTCCACTGGCGCAGCCCTGCGCCCGTTCCCATCTGCCGCGCTTCGACCAACCGAGGCGCCTTAGGAAACGCTTGATCGGGGTATCTCAGGTGTGGTCGAATGTCGGACTTGAAGACTATCAGGGTTTCGTAGGCCCAGCGGCTTTACAACGGCGATGCCTGCCTCGTGTCATCGGGAGCGGGCCGGTTGGGTCGGGACTATGCGGCCCTGCGGCGCGCCGGCTTTTTCCGCCGGTCCGTCGCCCAGGAGTGAGATGCGCCTATGACCAAAGCCGCCAGTGGCGACTCCAAAAGCACGCTCTACTGCTCGTTCTGCGGGAAGAGCCAGCATGAGGTGCGCAAGCTCATCGCCGGCCCCACCGTGTTCATCTGCGACGAGTGCGTCGAGCTGTGCATGGACATCATCCGCGAGGAGCACAAGATCACCTTCGTCAAGGCGAAGGATGGCGTTCCGACTCCGAAGGAGATTCGTGAAGTTCTTGACGATTATGTGATTGGTCAAGACCACGCGAAGAAGGTCCTCGCGGTGGCTGTTCACAACCACTACAAGCGACTGAACCACGCTCAAAAGAATAACGATGTTGAGCTTGCGAAGTCCAACATCTTGCTTGTCGGACCCACGGGCTCCGGCAAGACGTTGCTAGCTCAGACCCTGGCGCGCATTATCGATGTGCCGTTCACCATGGCCGACGCCACCACCCTCACCGAAGCCGGCTACGTTGGCGAGGACGTCGAGAATATCGTCCTGAAGCTGCTGCAGTCGGCGGATTACAACGTGGAGCGGGCGCAGCGCGGCATCGTCTACATCGACGAGATCGACAAGATCAGCCGCAAGTCGGACAACCCGTCGATCACTCGCGACGTGTCGGGGGAGGGGGTCCAGCAGGCTCTGCTGAAGATCATGGAAGGCACGGTCGCCTCCGTGCCGCCCCAGGGCGGACGCAAGCATCCCCAGCAAGAATTCCTTCAGGTGGACACGACAAACATCCTGTTCATCTGCGGTGGCGCCTTCGCCGGGCTTGAAAAGATAATTTCAGCGCGCGGGGCGGGCACCTCCATCGGCTTTGGCGCCGTGGTCAAGGATCCGGAAGAGCGGCGTACGGGCGAGATCCTCCGCAAGGTCGAGCCGGAGGACATGCTGCGCTTCGGCCTGATCCCCGAATTCATCGGTCGCCTGCCGGTAATCGCCACCCTTGAAGACCTGGACGAGGGCGCGCTGGTCAAGATCCTGACGGAGCCGAAGAACGCCCTGGTCAAGCAATACCAGCGTCTGTTCGACATGGAGAGCGTCGGGCTGACCTTCACCACCGACGCTTTGCACTCCATCGCCCGCAAGGCGATCGGCCGCAAGACGGGCGCCCGCGGACTGCGCTCGATCATGGAAGGCATCCTTCTGGAGACCATGTTCGAGCTGCCGACCTACCAGGGCGTGGAGGAAGTGGTCGTCAACGGCGAGGTCGTGGAAGGCCGCGCCCAACCGCTTATGATCTACGCCGAGAAGCGGGGGGACAAGGCCTCCTAGCCCCAAGGCTGCAGGAGCAGGCTAGGCCGCCGCCGCTCCGCGCAGCCGTTCGGCTCGCCAGACCTTTACAGTCAGCCCGTCGGCGCCCGCGGGAGCGAGAGCGAGCGGCGGATCCGGCGCCAGGCCTGCCTGCTCGACCCATCGACTGATTTCCTCATCGGAAAAGCCCAGGCGGCGGTGCTGATGAGCCTGGCGAAGATATTCCAGTCCATGCGGCGCGAAGTCCACGATCAGGAGCCGGCCGCCGGGCGCGAGCAGGCGGCTGGCCTCCGCTACGGCTCCGCCGGGATCGGTGAGGTAGTGGAGCACCCAGTGAACCACCACCAGCTCGGCTGAGGCCGACGGCAGGCCTGTGGCGTTGATGTCGCCGTGGCGGAGCTCAACCCGCGCTTCGATGCCTGCTCGACCGACCTCGGCACGGGCGATGTTCAACATCTGCTGCGACAGGTCCAGGCCTATTGCGTGGCCGGCGCGCGGGCCGAGCAGCGTCAGCATGCGTCCGGCTCCTGTGCCGAGATCGATCAGGCGACGAGGCGCTTCACTGCCCGCGGCCTGGACGACGGCGGCCTCCACCGCCGCCTCGGACACGTAGAGCGATCGGATTTCATCCCAGCGCGCGGCGTTACGGGCGAAGTAGGCTGAGGCCTCACGTACGCGTTCCCGACGCACCGCCTCCAGGCGGCCGAGATCGCCGAGCAGGTCGGGATCATCCTTGGGCAGGCGCTCGAGCACCGCGTGCATCAGGCCTCGTTGAGGCTCCGCCCCGCACAGGCGATAGAACACCCACGCGCCGTCCGGAAACCGCTCCACCAGTCCGGCGTCGGCCAGAAGTTTCAGGTGACGCGACACTCGGGGCTGGCTGTGCCCCAGGATCTGCACCAACTCGGTGACGGCGAGTTCCTCACGCGCAAGCAGGGCGAGCACGCGCAATCGCGTTGGCTCGCCGGCCGCGCGGAGCAGCTCCACCATGCCCGCAGCGCTCTCTCGCATCTCGCACTTCGTCTCACCGCTACGAGCAATCATTCATCTGCGTCGCGCTGCTCTGTAAAGCCGCAGCACGCCGCAGGAACCCCTCGCCAGGCTTGGCCGTTCGCCGACCGACTCGGCATCCGCTTCCCCGCGCCGCCATTTTGAGAGTTTCGATGTCGCAATCTCGTATTCCGCTGACAGCCCGCCTCGTCGCCGCGCTGGCCGTAGCCGCCGCCTCGCCGCTGGCGATGGTCGCTGCTCCGGTCGCCGCCCAGGCCACCCGTAACCATGGCGATCCGTCGGCAGAGGCGTTCGTCCAGACCCAGGCCAGCCGCGCGATCAGCATCCTGAACGATCGCAGCGCCGGCCCCTCGGCCAAGTCGCAGACCTTCTACGCCTTCGTGAACCAGGTGGCGGATGTACCGCGCATCACCAACTTTGTCCTTGGCCGCTATCGTCGGCAGATCACCCCTGCGCAGTACCAGCAGTTCGCCGACGTATTCAGGCAGTACGCCGACAACATATACGAGACGCGCCTCGGCGACTACCATGGCGAAAGCTTGCGGGTGACCGGATCGCTCGTGCATGCGCCAGGGGATGTAGTGGTCTCGACCTTGGTCACCGGCGGCGACTTCAAGGGCCAGCCTGTCGTGAACTGGCGGGTGATCCGCGGTGCTGACGGCTGGAAGGTGGTCGACGTACAGGCTCAGGGCGTGTGGCTGGCTGTCGTGGAGCAGCAGGACTTCACCTCCACCCTGGCCAACGCCAATGGCGACATTGAGGTGCTGATCAACCAGCTTCGCGCTCAGGCCGCCGGCAGAGCGCCGCGCCGGGGTTGATCCACCCTGGGACCACAGGGATCGCCACTTACACCTTTGTAGGCGCTCCGCCATGGCGTCGTCCGTCGAGGATGAGAGCTTGGCAGTGACCGGGCGGAAGCGCTCGGGACGCCGGGGTAAGGCTTCGGCGTAGAAGCAAGAACAAGGAGCTTGATATGGCTGCTCGCATTATCGCCGCCGGCTTGATCGCCGCCTCGCTTATCGCTGCGCCTGCGTTGGCGTCTGCGGCCCGGGCTCAGACCGCTGCTCCGGTCACGCCGTCCCACTCGACGATGAAGACGACCACGACCGACACAGTGACCGCCGATACCGACAAGGCCGGCAAGACCGTGGTCAAGCACCACAAGGTCGTCAAGCACCACAAGAAAGCCACCGTCAAGGATGCGTCCGACTCGGCTTCGAACACCGCCCAGTAAGAAAACTCGATAAAGCGATGATGGGCCCGGCCGGTTGGCCGGGCTTTTCTTTGGGCGGCAACGAGCGGCGCTCAGGGGTGTTTCGTGTTCAGCCCCTGAGGAACGCCCCAGATGTCTATGCCCATCATCCGATCGTTGCTTGGCTTGGCGGCTGCGGCCAGTCTCGCGGCGGCGGCCCACTCGCAAACCTCCAATGCGCCGGCTGTCAGTGCTGCTAAGCGCCCGGATGGGACAGTCGGGCGCTCGGCCGGCGCACGCGCCAAAACCGACCGCAAGGCCGCCAGTACGGACATGAATACGGCCGGCATAAGCGGCGGCGTCACGCCAACGGGGCCGGACACCAACGTAGGGACGTCGGGCGAGACAAGCGATCTAAGCGGCTCGACGGGCGCTTCTGTAGCCTTTCCCGCCGCTACGCCGCCGCCGGGGATCGCGCCGCCTGGCGGTGCGCCGGATACCGGCGGAGGCGAGGCGCCCAACGTTGATGGCGGGCCGCACTGACGGTCAGATCGGGAAAGGCGCGGCGGCCAGATGCGTCGCGCTGAGCCCCCAGGGCATGCGACTGCTGCGCCGCTTGGCCCTAAGCAGGAAACCGTGTTCCACCACGCTGGCCTGCTGCTCCAGGTTCAGGTGATGGAAGCCGCCTAGCGGGAGGTCGTAACGGTAGCCCGGCAGGCCGGCGCCGTACCCTCCACCCAGCATCGTCTTGGCCCAACTCGTCAGCGTCCAGAGGGGCCGGGTCTGGAATTGCCAGACGTGGACGAGTTCATGCACGAGCAGGGCCTGTGCGTGTAAGTCGGCACGCGCGAAATTCGCTTCAGAAAGCGACGGCGGCAGGAAGATGTTCGATCCCACCGTGACGGCGAACGGCCCGAAACCGCCGCCATGCAGCCGCACCGCTTCGAGTTTGATCGCGTGGCCGAAGACGGCGGTCGCCAGCGTGCTCTCGGCCTGAGTAAGGCGCCGGGCCACGGGTCTCAGTTCCTGCCGAGGCGTTGTTCCGGCACGCCGAGCGCATCGGCGAGCCGCATGCGGGCGGACCCGGGCTTCAGGGCCTGCTGCTGGCTGGCATGGGGCGCCCATCCGGTGAGCGTGACGATCTCGAAGGTCGCCGGAACGCGGCCGTCCCTCAAGCCGAAACGTTCGGTGTAAATCTCGCAGGTGCGTTCCAGGACCGCCCGGGTGAGGGGACACCGCGGTCGCTCGATCAAGGCGTTGGCCTCGCCCATGGCGCGAAGGTCCGACATGAGCTTCAGCGGACTGGCGTAACGCACGGTGATCCGGTCGACGTCGCTTACCGGCAAGGCGAAGCCGGCCCTCTGCAGCAAGCCTGCTCCATCGACGGCGTCTGCGTAGGGTGACACGCGAGGTCCCGCGCCGCCGGCCAGATCCGCTTCGGCTTGAAGCAGGGCTTGGCGCAGTTCGGTCAGGGTCTCGCCGCCGTACAATGCGCCGATGAACAGCCCGTCCGGCTTCAGCGCGCGACGGATCTGCACCAGGGCGCCGACCAGGTCATTGGTCCAGTGCAAGGAGAGCAGCGACACCGCCAGGTCCAACCTGCCGGACGCAAACGGCAGACGCTCCTCGTCCGCCACCAGGCGAGCCGTGGACCTGTTCTCGCCCAGGGACAGCATGGCCAGCGACAGGTCCGCTTCGATCAGGGTGTCTATCTGAGCAGACGCCGAACCCGCCTGCAACGCTCGCGCGAAATCTCCCGATCGCGCGCTGAGGTCGACGGCGAGCGGAAAGCGGCGCAGGATCGATGAAAGGCGCCACGCCACGTCTTGCGCCGCCCGCGCCTTCAGGAACGAGGCGCCGTCGAACCCCGCCGCCGCACGCTCCAGACGCGCGCGGTGGAGGGCGCGGTCGAACAGCTTTGGAGGGTGATCGACCATGGGATCAGAAGATGGGAAGGGTGGTCGCCGCTTCAAAGCGCCGATCGGCTACAGCCGCTGGGCATCGGTCGCCCTGAACCTGATTCTGCCGCCGGAATCCTTCGATGACCGAGCAGCCCGTCCACTGACCTCCGGCTACTCTGCGAGCGCCTGGACACGGATCGCCTTTCTGGACGATCCCGTGTGCGACGGCTGCGGCCTGCCTTTTCCGTACGCCCAGATCGACGGTGTGCGCTGTCCTGCCTGCACCGTGAGGCCGCGCGCCTTTGCGCGCGCCCGGGCGGCATGTCTCTACGACGAGCACTCTCGCGAGCTGATCCTCCAGCTGAAGCATGCCGACCGACCTGAGATCGGCGTCCTTTTCGCTCGCTGGCTGCTGCGGGCGGCCGGGCCTCTGTTTGCCGAGGTCGACGCCGTCGCCCCTGTGCCGCTACACCCGACACGCCTGTTCGCCCGGCGCTACAACCAGGCCGCCGAGATCGCGCGTCCTTTGTGCCGGCTCACCCGCAAGCCCTATCTTCCAGACGCCCTGGTGCGCCGACGCGCCACCGCCACCCAGGGCGGACGCTCCGGCCGGGGGCGGCGGGTGAACGTGAAGGGCGCCTTCGAAGTGCCGTCCGAACGCTGCTCACGGGTGCAGGGACGGCGCGTCCTGCTGGTCGACGACGTGTTGACGACAGGAGCCACGGCTGAAGCCTGCGCCAAGGCCCTGCTGGCGGCGGGAGCCACGGCCGTCGATCTCGCCGTCGTGGCGCGGGTGCGCGAAGCGGCCGACTTGTCTATATGATCTCGTTCAACCAGCCAGGGACGACTCAAGGACCGCAATGCCCCCCGTCACCATCTACACCAAGCCATTCTGCCCCTATTGCTCGCGCGCGCTGAAGCTGCTGCGCGACAAGGGCGTCGCCTTCGACGAGATCGATGACGCGGCTTTCGACGCCAACAAGAAGCGCGCCATGGTGCAACGCACCGGCGGCGGCTCCACCTTTCCCCAAATCTTCATTGGCGAGCGTCACGTCGGCGGGTGCGATGACATGATGAAGCTGGAGCGGACGGGCGAGCTGGAAAAGCTGCTGGCGGCATGAGCGTAAGGGTCGCGCTCGTCCAGCTGCGCACGCCTGATACGCCGG
>CAXTRP010000088.1:8116-9474 GCA_964246615.1 uncultured Caulobacteraceae bacterium
CGGCCGAAGCCCTCGCCCATGTCGCGCCGCTCGTACGCCGGGCGGCGGGGGAGGGCGCGCGCCTGGTGCTGACGCCGGAATGCACCAACATCGTCGAGCGCGACCGTGCGAAGATGACCCCGCTTCTGCGTAGCCTTGAGGACGACTGCGTGGTGGCCGGGTTGCGCGAGATCGCCGCGGAGCTTGGCGTAGAGCTGCTGGTCGGTTCGGCTCTGGTCAGGCGATCGGATGGCGGTTTGGCCAACCGGTCGGTGCTCGTAGGGCCCGACGGCCACATCCGCGCCACCTATGACAAGATCCACATGTTCGATGTCGATCTGCCCAATGGTGAGCGCTACCGCGAGTCCAGCGCCTACACGGCCGGAGAGGCGGCTGTGGTCAGCGATGCGGTGGTCGGGCGGCTGGGCCTCAGCATCTGCTACGACATGCGGTTTCCGGCCCTGTACCGAGCACTTGCGGCCGCAGGCGCTCAGGTGATCGCTGTTCCGGCCGCCTTCACCCGGCCGACCGGCGAGGCGCACTGGGAAACGCTGCTGCGGGCCCGGGCCATCGAGACGGGCGCCTACATCCTGGCGCCGGCCCAGGGCGGCTTCCATCCCGACGGGCGCGGCACCTGGGGCCGCAGTTTGGTGGTGGAGCCGTGGGGCGGGGTTGTCGCCAAGCTCGACCATGACGAGCCTGGCGTGCTGCTTGCCGATCTCGATCTCGACAAGGTGGCTGCAGCCAGGGCTGCGGTGCCGTCGCTGGCCAACGCGCGGCCCTTCACGACGCCGAGCGCGCACGCATGATCCGCTATGCGCTGGTCTGCGGGGTGGAGCATCCATTCGAGGCCTGGTTCAGCTCCTCGTCGGATTACGACGACCAAGTGGCTCGCGGGCTGGTGGAATGTCCCTACTGCGGCGTTCGCGATATCCGCAAGCAGATTATGGCTCCCGCCGTCGCTGGGACGAAGTCGCGCTCGGAGCCTTCGCCCGAAGCCCAGGCCAAGATGCGCTCCATGATGATGGAGACCATGGGCAAGGTCCGCGCGCATGTGGAGAAGACCTTCGACTACGTCGGCGACACCTTCGCGCGCGAAGCTCGCGCCATCCACGAAGGACAATCCGAGGAGCGCGGCATCTATGGCGAAGCGAATGCTCGCGAGGTCAAGGCCCTGGTTGAGGACGGCGTCAAGGTGGCGCCCCTACCGGCCGCCGTGGCGCCCAAGCCGAAAGAGCAGTTGAATTGAGCAACGCAGAGGCTTGCTAGCGTCGCGTTTCAGGAGGCGAGACACCCTCAGTGCGAAGATGGCGCTGGCTTGGGTGGGCAGGCGGCGCTGGGCTTGGCGAAGGTGAGCAGGTGGTCACGGTCATAGTAGG
>CAXTRP010000089.1:0-9468 GCA_964246615.1 uncultured Caulobacteraceae bacterium
TCACCCAGCTCGAACCCACGCTGACGCCCAAGCAGCAGGAGATCGCCCGACGCATCCTGAAGGAGATCACCGATCGCCTCCGCTTCCTGGTGGAGGTTGGGCTGGACTACCTGCAGATGGGCCGCGCGTCCGGCACCCTGTCCGGGGGCGAGAGCCAGCGCATCCGGCTGGCCTCGCAGATCGGCTCGGGGCTGACGGGCGTGCTCTACGTGCTCGACGAGCCGTCCATCGGGCTGCACCAGCGCGACAATACGAGGCTTTTGAAGAGCCTGCGGGAGCTGCGCGACCTCGGCAACTCGGTTCTGGTGGTGGAGCATGACGAGGAGGCGATCCTCACCGCCGACCACGTCATCGACATGGGCCCCGCTGCTGGCGTCCACGGGGGCCACGTGATCGCGGAAGGAACGCCGGACGCCATCAAGGCCGCCAAGGACAGCGTCACCGGCCAGTACCTGACAGGGGTGCGCGAGATCGCCGTGCCGGAGACCCGCCGCAAGCGAAACGCCAAGAAGGTGCTGACCATCAGCGGCGCCCGCGGCAACAACCTGAAGAACGTCACCGGTGAAATCCCCGTCGGTCTGTTCACCTGCGTCACCGGGGTGTCGGGCGGGGGCAAGTCCACCTTCACCATCGAGACGCTTTACAAGGCCGCCGCGCGCCGGCTGAACAACGCCTCGGATGCGCCGGCCCCGCACGATCGCATCGAGGGCCTGACCCAGTTCGACAAGGTCATCGATATCGACCAGAGCCCGATCGGGCGTACTCCACGCTCCAACCCCGCCACCTACACCGGCGCGTTCGGGCCGATCCGCGACTGGTTCGCCGGCCTGCCGGACGCCAAGACCCGCGGCTACGGCCCCGGGCGTTTCAGCTTCAACGTCAAGGGCGGCCGGTGCGAGGCCTGCCAGGGCGACGGCGTCATCAAGATCGAGATGCACTTCCTGCCCGACGTCTACGTCACCTGCGACGTCTGCAAAGGCCATCGCTACAATCGCGAGACCTTGGAGATACTTTACCGCGGGAAGTCGATCAGCGACGTACTCGACATGACGGTGGAGGAGGCGGCGGACTTCTTCAAGGTTGTCTCTTCCATCCGGGACAAGATGGAGACGCTGAAGCGAGTGGGCCTCGGCTATATCAAGGTGGGCCAGCAGGCGACCACGCTCTCCGGCGGCGAGGCCCAGCGGGTCAAGCTGTCCAAGGAGCTGAGCCGGCGAGCCACGGGGCGCACCCTCTACATCCTCGACGAACCCACCACGGGGCTGCACTTCGAGGACACCAAGAAGCTGCTGGAGGTGCTGCACGAGCTGGCGGACGCCGGCAACACGGTAGTGGTCATCGAGCACAACCTCGACGTCATCAAGACCGCCGATTGGCTGCTCGACTTTGGCCCCGAAGGCGGTGACGGCGGTGGCCTGATCGTGGCGCAGGGCACGCCGGAGCAGGTCGCCAAGGACCCGGCGAGTTGGACGGGCAAATACCTTGCCGATGTGCTTGAGCGCCACGAGCAGAGACGGCGGGCGCGGGTCCAGGCCTTGAGCAGATCGGCGAAGCCTCGCAAGCGCGCGCTTGCTTGATTATGACGCAGTTGCGTCCCGCCTCTCTCTGAACCAAATCCTGGGACCTCGTCCTCGGGAGTTGTTCGATGTCAGCCATGTTCCTGTTGGCCGCCGCCGCGGCGGCTGTCGCCAGTGGCCAGCCCACCAGCGTGTCGCCCCGTGAAACTGTAGCCCCGGCCGTCAACGCCGCACCGGCCAAGAGCTCCAAGGTCTCCGCGGACACCATGATCTGCAAGTCGATCGCCTCGACCGGCACGCGCTTCATGACCCGCGACTGCCGCACCAAGGCGGAATGGGATCAGTTGGCCGGCGACTCGCGTCAGCTGACGACCGACGCTCAGCGAAATTTCAACCCGCGACAGAACTAGGTTGCGTACTCACCCTGCCGTCGTGAGCGGCGGCAGGGGAGCGAAGGGCGAGAAGCCGTAGTGCTTCAGCCAGCGATTATCGCTGGCGAACATGTCGCGCAGGTCCGACATGCCGTACTTCAGCATGGCCAGTCGGTCGATGCCAAAGCCGAACGCGAAGCCCTGCCACTTGTCCGGGTTGAGCCCGCAATTGCTCAGCACCTTGGGATGCACCATCCCGCAACCCACCACCTCCAGCCAGTCAGATCCCTGGCCGATGCGGATTTGGCTGCCGGATCGGTCGCACTGGATGTCCATCTCCGCCGAGGGTTCGGTGAAGGGGAAGTGGTGCGGGCGAAAGCGCGTGGTCACCCCGGCCGTTTCGAAGAACCGGCTTACGAAGGTGTCCAGCGTCCATTTCAGATGGCCCATGTGAATGGCGCGGTCGATCACCAGCCCTTCCATCTGGTGAAACATGGGCGTGTGGGTCTGGTCGGAGTCCTTCCGATAGGTGCGGCCCGGCGCGATGATGCGGATCGGCGGCTCGCGGCCGCGGGCGATCCAGTCTGGTAGATTTGCGTTGTGGTCGAAGCTCGACTGCATGGAGCGGATCTGCACGGGCGAGGTGTGGGTTCGCAGCACTTTGCGACTCCCGTTCTCGTCCGGCTGCAGAAAGAAGGTGTCGTGCATTTCCCGAGCCGGATGCTTGGGCGGGAAGTTCAGGGCGGTGAAGTTGTGGAAGTCGTCCTCGATATCGGGGCCTTCCGCCACCGCAAAGCCCATCTCCGCAAAGATAGCGACCATTTCGTCCATGGTGCGCAGCGTGGGGTGCAGCGAACCCTTGCGCCGAGGCGGGGCAGGAAGGGACAGGTCCAGCCGCTCCGAGGCGAGTTGGGTGTCCAGGGCCTGCGCCTCCAACGCTTCACGCCGGGCGGCGATGGCGACCTGCACCGCATCGCGCAGGCCGTTGATCTTGGGGCCCTGCTCACGCCGCTCGTCAGGGCTCATCGCTCCGAGCGATTTCAGAAGTGCGGAGACGGAGCCCTGTTTGCCCAGGACCGAGAGGCGCAGGGCCTCGAGAGCGGCGAGATCAGGGGCGACGTCGATCGCCGAGCCGATGTCAGCCTGTAAGGTGGAAAGGTCGGACATGGCTTGGCTTAGACACTCCCACGAACCCCTTCGGCAAGGGCGCCGCCTCCACCCTGCCGCTTAGGGTCACCCTCCCCAGCGGGAGGGGACCAAGACGACTGATCGTCTCCCGTTAAGGGAAGCGGCCAAAGGGGAGCGTTTGCGAAGCGGACGCTACGCGGCGGCTTGCTGGCCGCCTAGGGCGGTGCGCACCTGTTCGGCGATGGCTCTGAAACCTGCAGGGTCCTGGCCGGCGATATCGGCGAGCACCTTGCGGTCGATCTCCACGCCGGCAAGGCTCATCCCGTGGATGAACTGGGAGTAGGTGAAGCCCTCTTCCCGAGCCGCGGCGTTGATCCGCTGGATCCATAGGGCGCGGAAGTTGCGCTTGTTCACCTTGCGGTCGCGATAGGCGTACTGGCCGGCGCGATCCACCGCCGCCTTGGCGGTGCGGATGGTGTTCTTGCGGCGGCCGTAGAAGCCCTTCGCCTTTTCGAGAACCTTCTTGTGACGGGCGTGGGCCGTCACGCCCCTTTTTACGCGAGCCATGTCATTTCACCTTGTGTTTGTCTGTCTCAGGTCTGCGGCTTGGGAGATCGAATGCAGCTGACGGCCTAGCCGTACGGCAGCATGTAGACCTTGATCTTCGGCGCATCGGACTTGGACAGCACCTTGGTGCCACGATTGGTGCGGATGTACTTGGCGTTATGGCTGATCAGGCGGTGACGCTTGCCTGCGACGCCTGCCTTCACCATCCCAGAGGCCGTGATCTTGAAGCGCTTCTTGGCGCCCGACTTGGTCTTCAACTTCGGCATTTGCATAAGCGTCCGCGGTGAAGCGGCGCCCCTCTGACAAGCATGACGAACCGCCATGGCATGCCAATGGCCAGGCGGTTCCGGAAAGGCGAGGCTTGTACGAGAAAGACTGTCGCGGAGCAAGGCCGCTAAGCCTGCAGGCCCCGTCCGGCTCAAGCTGCCGGCTTGACGACGGCGACAGGGGAGATCGGCGGAAGGGTCGAACTCGGCGCCGGCTCCTGCAGCAATGGTACGAGCAGCGTGTTCAGCTCCTCCAGGTCGAAGGCTCCGGCCTTGGCGTAGCGGACCACGCCCGCACGATCGATGACGAAGTTTGTGGGCACCCCTTCCAGCGCGCCATAGCCGCCGTGCATATAGCGCACCAGGGGGATCGCCAACGCCTTGGCCAACGGTTGCAGCTGGGTGAGCGGCAGCGAATCCTCCGTCGTCACCGCGATCACCTCCAGGCCATACTTGCGCTGCGCCTTATAGTAGGCGTCGAGCAGCGGCAGCTCCCGCTTGCACGGGCCGCACCAGGTGGCCCAGAAGTTGATGACCAGCACCTGCCCCTTATAGTCAGCCAGAGAGATCTTGCGTCCGTCCAGCATCGCCGCTTGGAAGTCCGGGGCCGGTTTTCCGACGGTGGGCGTCTGCGGGAACAGAGACCAGGCCTGCGCGCCTTGCAGCGGCGCTGCAACCATCGCCGCGGCCCCGACCAAGACCGCGATCTGGTGCCTCATGCCCGCTCCATCGCCGCCCTCGCAGCGACGAGAGGCTAAGCGATAGCCGGACAACTGCAAGATGCGTGTGTCGCCGTCCCGGCGCTTGACGGGGGCCGGGCCGGCTTGACCATATCAGCCATGCGCCGCCTCGCCTCCGTCACCCTCGCCCTCCTGCTGGCCAGTGGGTCTGCTCGCGCCCAGCCGTTGGGATCTGCGGTTTCGCCTCCGCCGGCCCAGTCCGGCTTTGCGCCCCACGCCATGATCGCCGCCGCCAATCCCCTGGCGGTGGAAGCGGGGCTCAAGGTGCTGCGCGCCGGCGGGAGCGCGGCAGACGCGGCGGTGGCGGTGCAGGCGACGCTGGGGCTGGTGGAGCCGCAGAGCTCGGGCCTCGGCGGCGGCGCCTTCATGCTCTACTACGACGCGCGCACGCATCGGGTCACCGCCTACAACGGGCGGGAGACCGCCCCGGCGGGCGCCACGGCGGACATGCTGCTGGGCGCCGACGGCAAGCCGCTGGACTTCCACCAGAGCTTGGTGAGCGGCCGGGTCACAGGCGTCCCTGGCGCTGTGGCCATGCTGGCGCTGGCGCAGCAAGCGCATGGCCGGCTGCCCTGGCGCGATCTGTTCGGCGGAAGCGAGCAGCTGGCGCGGGACGGCTTCCGGGTCACGCCTCGGCTGGCTAACGATATCGTCGGCCGATTTCCGGAGTCATCGACTCCCGACGCCCGGGCCTATTTCACCAAGCCGGACGGAACGCCCTACCGGGTGGGCGATGTGCTGAAGAACCCCGCCTACGCCGACATGCTGCACCGGCTGGCGACGCAAGGCGCTGCGGCGCTCTACACGGGCGAGGTGGCCCAGGCGATCGCGGCCAAGACGCAGGAACAGCCCCTGCCGGGCGCGCTCACCGCCGCAGACATGGATCGTTACAGGGCCCAGGCGTCCGACCCGCTCTGCCGGCCGTATCGCCAGTATGTGGTTTGCGCGCCGCCGCCGCCGGGAGGCGGGGCAGGGGTGCTGGAGCTGCTGGGCGAACTTGAGTCCACCGACATCGCCAGCCGGGGGGCGGACGATCCGCAGGCCTGGTACACGTTCGCGGAGGCCAGCCGGCTGATGTACGCCGATCGCGACCACTACATCGCCGATCCGAAGTTCGTCGCCGCGCCCGTCAAAGGCCTGCTCGACCCCGCCTACGACGCCAGCCGCGCCGCCCTGATCCCAGCGCTCGCCGGTGGCCCCGTCACCTACGGCGATCCGCCGCGCAGTCCTGCCGATGGAGCGGACAGGACCGCCGAGCGCGGCGGCACGTCCGACTTCGCCATCGTGGACGCCGCTGGGAATGCGGTCTCCATGACCACCACGGTGAACCTGATCTTCGGCAACGGCCGGATGGTGCATGGCTTCTTCCTGAACGACCAGCTGAACGACTTCTCGGACGAGCCCGGCGATCCAGACGGTCGTCCTGCCGCCAACGCCGTGGCGCCGGGCAAGCAGCCGCGCTCGTCCATGTCGCCGGTGATCGTGCTGGATCGCCAGGGACGTTTCGTGGCCGCCATGGGCTCACCGGGCGGATCGTCGATCCTGGACTACGTCGGCAAGGCGCTGGTGGGCTGGATCGACTGGAAGCTGCCGCTGGCCCAGGCCTTCGCTCTGCCCAACATGGTGGCCAAGGGCGACACGGTGTCCATCGAGACGGGCGAGGATCCCAGGATCGTCCAGGCGCTGCAGGCGCGTGGCCTGAAGGTGAAGCCCAACGCCGGCGAGGAGAGCGGTCTGCACGGGATCGTGGCGGTGTCGGGCGGCTTCCAAGGCGCCGCGGACCCACGTCGCGAGGGCGTGGCCCGCGGTTACTGAGCCCGCTTGCCGGTCGCGGAGACAGGCGTCATCCCATCGCTGTCCAAGAGGCGGCGGCTACAGCCCTTCCGCGCTCGGATCGAGCAGCCGGTGGGCGTGGATGATGAAGTAGCGCATCAAGGCGTTGTCCACGGTCGCCTGGGCGCGGGCCTTCCACGCCAACTGTGCGCCCTCATAGTTGGAAAAGGCGCCGACGAACTCCACCTTGCTGGGATCGCGGAATTCCTTGCCGCCGACGCGCTTCAGTTCGCCGCCGATCACCAGGTGCAGGAGCTGAGCGCCGGCCTCGTCCGTCATCGATCCATTCCCTGCATCGCCGCGGCGGGTCAGCCCTCGACGGCAAGCTCGATAGGCGCGGTCTTCTCCAAGATCAACGGGGCGAGTTGCGGTGCAGCACAGACCAGGCCGGCGTTACGCGCCCGTGGCGTGTTGAACACCAGCGCCCGCCCGTTCTGGTCTGTGCTGGCGGCTCCCGCTTCCCGTGCGATCAGGTCGCCCGCCGCGATGTCCCAGTCGTTCTTCCAGCCGAGCGACACCGCCGCGTCGAACCGGCCGCCCGCCACCAGCGCCATGCGGTACGCCAGCGCGCTACGCTGGCCTATCCGCATGGGCGGCCATGGATCGGGCCACCGGGGGTCGTCGAACGCGTTGGCCGGGGCGAGCATGGCGCAGTCTTCCAGCTGCGCGGCGGCGCTCGCCCGGATCGCTTCTCCGTTGCAACTCACCCCACCGCCCAACGCGGCCGCATACATCTCGTCCAGGGCCGGGGCGAACACCACGCCAACGGTGGGACGCCCCGCCTCGACCACGGCGACCGAAACGGCGAACCAGAGCTTACCCCTCACATAGGCCGTGGTGCCGTCGATGGGGTCGACGATGAACAGCCGTTCCGCCGCCAGTCGTGCAGGCCCGTCGGGTGTCTCCTCCGACAGCCAGCCATAGCTGGGGCGGGCCTTCAGCAGTTCGCGCCGCAGCAGGGCGTCCACCGCCAGATCGCCGTCGGTCACCGGAGAGCCGTCGGGCTTGCGCTCGATCCGCAGTCCCTGCGCCCGGCGGTCGAGCGCCAGCCGGCCGGCGGCGCGGACCACCTCGATGACAAGGGCGAGGTCCTCGGCCGGGGACGCCTTCGCTTGCTCGACCGCGTTCATCGACCGGCGATGGCCAGTCCGTCCACCAGCAGCGACGGCGAATTGTTGGCTCCCCGGATCTCCAGGTCGGCGCCGGGAACCAGGCGGGCGTAGATGTCGATCAGGTTGCCGGCCACCGTGATCTCGGTGACGGGATAGGCCGGCGCGCCGCCCTCGAACCACACGCCCGAAACCCCGGCGGACCAGTCGCCGGTGTTGGCGTTCAGGGACGGGCCGAACATGGACGTCACCAACAATCCCTCGCCCGCGTCGCTCATCAGCTGCTCCAAGGACGCCGAGCCTGGCTGGAGCGTAAGGTTGTGCGCCGAAACCCCCGGCGGTCCGGCAAGACCGCGGGAGGCGTGGCCCGTGGTCTGGAGGCCCAGCTGGCGGGCGCAGGCGGCGTTCAGCAGCCAGGTGGTGATGACGCCTTCCTGCACCAGGTTCCGTTCCACCACCTCCACGCCCTCGTCATCGAACGTCGTGGAGCCCAGGCCACGCAGCCGGAAGGGGTCTTCGGTCAGCGTGATCGCGGTGGAGAATACGGGTTGGCCGAGCTTGTCCTTCAGGAAGGAAACGCCGCGCGCCACCGCAGGCCCGGCGATTGCGCCCACCAGGGGACCGATCAGCGAATTGGCTTGCCGGTTCTCGAAGATCACAGGCGCCGTACGGCTGTCGATCTTGCGCGCGCCCACCCGGGCGACCGCGCGTCGCGCCGCCTCCGCGCCGATCGTCTCCGGCAGGGGCAAGTCGCCGGCGTGGCGGGTGGAGCGGCCCTCGCCGCCGCGCTCCATGCCCGCGCCCTCGCCGGCGATGGCGGAGGCTGACATGGAGAAGCTGGAGGCGGTGACGCCGCCCTCGAACCCGTCGCTGGTCATCAGCGCCCAGCCGCCCTGGCTCCAGCTGGCCGACGCCCCGTCGGTGTTGGTGACGCCCGGGGTCTGGCGCACCACGTCTTCGGCCGCGCGGGCGCGCTGCTCGAGTGCGTCGGCGCTGAACTCGGTCGGATCGTAGAGGTCCAGGTCGCGCGCGCCGCCTCTGGCCAGGCGATCCTTGGGCGCGAAGCCGGCGTACGGGTCTTCAGGGGCCGCCCGAGCCATGGCCACCGCCCGCTCGACCAGCTTGGCGCGGGCGGCCGCCGAGAGGTCGGAGCCCGACACCACCGCCTGGCGCTGGCCTACGAAGACGCGCAAGCCCACGTCGCGGCTCTCCTCGCGCTCCACCTCCTCAAGCTCGCCCAGCCGCACCGTCACGCCCAGCGACCGCCGCTCCGCCACCGCGACTTCGGCCGCGTCCGCGCCCGATCGCCGTGCGGCGGAGACCATGTCGTGCAGCAAGTCGCGGTCCATTCGGAGGTCGGTCTCAACGTCGAGGAGGGGAGCCACGATATGGCCGCCGTTTCCGCGCCTCGCAAGCAGGCGCGGCGGCGGGCGGGCTTGCGCGTCGAGCGGGCCCGATGGAAAGCGGAGCACGGGCGGTGGAGAGCTTGCATGCGGCGCATCCTGGTGCTCGGAGCCACCAGCCTGATCGGGCGCCGCCTGCTGGCCCGGCCGGCTGACCCAGGCCTGACCCTGGTCGCGCTCAGCCGGCGTGGGGCGCCTGCGGGCGAGCCGGGAGCTGTAGAGTGGATCGATGCGGACCTCACGGCCGCCGACCTCTCCGCGCGGCTGCCGCCGGTCGATGCAGTGCTGAGCCTTTCGCCGGTGTGGCTGCTGCCGCCGGCCCTCCCGGCCCTGCTCGCCACCGGGGCGAAGCGACTGGTCGCGGTGTCCTCCACCAGCCGGTTGACCAAGGCGAACTCGTCGGTTGCAGAGGAACGCGAGGTGGCCGCTCGGCTCGCGGCGGGGGAGGCGGCGGTGGTCACGGCCAGCGCTGCCGCCGGTGTCGCCTGGACGCTGCTGCGGCCGACCCTGATCTATGCGGAGGGCGAAGACCGC
>CAXTRP010000090.1:0-3131 GCA_964246615.1 uncultured Caulobacteraceae bacterium
GAAGCCTGCCGCCTCGGCCCGGCTGATGACGCCGGCCGGGACGGGTCGCGCGCGCGTGCGGCGCATCAAAGCGTCGATGTCGCTGTCATAGGCCATGTTGAGCGCGCCCGACGCCCCTGCGCCGACGGCGATGCAGAGGATGGCGAGGGCGGCCAGGAAGGGATGGAGCGGCGTGTCTGCGCAGACCAGCCCAGTCGCCGCGGTGAAAACCACGAGCGACATGACCCTGGGCTTGAGGAGCGAGAAATAATCCCGCGGCGCCGCTGGCGTTGCGGAGCGGGACGCCAAGGCCTCGGCCATCACCACCTCTGAAAGGAAGAAGGCGCGAGCCGAAGCCCACGCCTTCATACGGTCTATTTAGACCTGGATCGCTCCGGCGCCAGAGCCGAAGCGATCAGAGCGACTTAATGGCCTTCCGCCTCGATCACCGGAAGGTCATTGAACTGGTGATAGGGAGGTGGGGAGGACAGGGTCCACTCCAGCGTCGTGGCGCCGTCGCCCCAGGGGTTGGCCACCGCCTTGCGCCGCCGGATAGCGGCTTCAGCCAGCATCGCCACGAACACCGCAATGCCAAGCACCGTGATCATGTAGCCGTCCGTAGAGATGCGGTTCCAGAAGGCGAAGGCCGTGGGGTAATCGACGTAGCGCCGCGGCATGCCCTGAGCGCCCAGGAAGTGCATGGGGAAGAACACGATGTTCACGCCCACAAACATCAACCAGAAGTGCGCCGCGCCTAGAAACTCGTTGTACTTCACACCCCACATCTTCTCGAACCAATAATAGAAGCCCGCAAAGATGGCGAATACCGCCCCGAGACTTAGCACGTAGTGGAAGTGCGCCACCACATAGTAGGTGTCTTGAAAGCTGTAATCGACGCCAGCGTTGGATAGAACAACGCCGGTGACCCCGCCTACGGTGAACAGGAAGATGAAGCCGATCGCAAACAGCATGGGCGTCTTGAAGTCGATGGAGCCGCCCCACATGGTGGCGATCCAGCTGAAGATCTTGATGCCGGTGGGCACCGCGATGATCATGGTGGCGGCGGAGAAGTAGGCCTGCAGGTTCACGTTCAGACCGACCGTGAACATGTGGTGTGCCCAGACGACGAAGCCAACGACCCCGATGGCCACCATTGCGTAGGCCATGGCGAGGTAACCGAACACGGGCTTGCGGGAGAAGGTGGCCACCACATGGCTGATCATGCCGAAGCCTGGCAGGATCAGGATATAGACTTCCGGATGCCCGAAGAACCAGAACAGGTGCTGGTACATCACCGGATCGCCGCCGCCCGCTGGGTTGAAGAACGACGTTCCGAAGTTGCGATCGGTCAGCAGCATGGTGATGGCCCCTGCCAGCACCGGGAGCGAAAGCAGCAGCAGGAACACGGTCACCAGCACCGACCATACGAACAAAGGCATGCGGTGCAGGGTCATGCCCGGCGCGCGCATGTTGAAGATGGTGGTGATGAAGTTGATGGCGCCCAGGATCGAACTCGCGCCCGCCAGGTGGAGCGACAGGATCACTAGGTCGAAGGCAGGCCCGGTGTGGCCGATGGTGGAAAGCGGCGGGTACATGGTCCAGCCGCCGCCGAAGCCGCGGCCCGGCCCACCGTCCACGAACAGCGACGACACCAGCACGCAGAAGGAGGCGACCAGCAGCCAGAAGCTGATGTTGTTCATGCGCGGGAAGGCCATGTCCGGCGCGCCGATCATGATGGGCACGAAGAAGTTGCCGAACCCGCCGATCATCGCCGGCATGACCATGAAGAAGATCATGATCAGGGCATGGGCGGTCACCACCACGTTGTAGCCCTGTTTGGACGCCTCGATGATGCCGAGCTTGGAGAGCCAGGAACCGGCCGTGAAGATCTGGATGCCGGGTTCGGCCAGTTCCAGCCGGATCAGGCCGGACAAGGCGCCGCCTACCAGGCCCGCGAAGATCGCGAACATGATGTAGAGCAGGCCGATGTCCTTGTGGTTCGTGGAGAAGAACCACCGCACGAAGAAGGACGGCTTGTGGTCGTGTTCCGCATGGGCGCCGCTGTGAACGGCGTCATCATGGGCGCTGTAGGCCGCGATAGACATGGCTAAGCCCTTTCCGTGTTGGCGCCGAAGGGTTGGATCGAAGGAGCGTGCTGGGGCATGAGGGTCATCCGCCTGAGGCAGGGCTGGCGGGGGAGGTGGCCGCTCCGACGGACTTTGCCGGTCTCGCCTGAGCCGCTGGAGGTGCGACGGGGGCCGAGATCGGCGTCGCGGCTGGCGCGCCGGTGGTGGGCCCCACCGTTGCGCCGCCCGGCATCGTGGTTCCGGCCGCGCCTGCACCCTCCGGCGGAGCGGCGCCGCCGCCGGCGCCCAGCACCTTGGCGTTCAGCTTGCCGCCATGGCCCTGGACCCAGGCGTTGAACTTGGGCTGGTCCACCACGTCGATCTCGATCGGCATGAAGGCATGGTCCACGCCGCAAAGCTCCGAACACTGGCCGTAGTAGATGCCGGTCTTCTCAGCCTTGAACCAAGTCTCGTTGACCTTGCCGGGGATCGCGTCGGTCTTCAGGCCGAAGGCGGGCAGGGCGAAATCGTGGATCACGTCGGCCCCTGTGACCAGCACCCGTACCGTCTTGCCCACCGGCACGACCAGCGGATTATCCACCCCCAGCCGGTATGGCTTGCCCGCCGCGTTGGCCTTGGCCTCAGGCAAGATCAGGGAATCGAAGGTGAAAGCGCCGTGGTCGGGATACGCATAGTTCCAGTACCACTGGTTGCCCGTCACCTTCACCGTCATGTCCGGTCGGGGCATGTCGTGGTAGGCGTAGAGCAACCGGAACGAGAAGATGGCGATGAACATCAAGATCAGCACGGGGGCTGCTGTCCACGCGATCTCGACAGAGGTGTTATGCGTGAAATTCGCCGGCGTCGGATTGTTTTCCTTTCGGAACTTGAAACAGACGTAACCCAGCAGGATCAGCACGAAAACGCAGATCGCCACAATGATCGGCATCAAGATGTCGTTGTGGAAGAAGATGACGGACCGTTTGAGCTGGTCGCCAGCGGGCTGCATATCCCATCCGCCAGGCGTCGGCTGGCCCAGCAGGTCAGCCGCCCGCGCGCTCGCAAGGCCGATAACCCCGCTCGCGG
>CAXTRP010000090.1:3141-9367 GCA_964246615.1 uncultured Caulobacteraceae bacterium
GACGGCAAGCGCGCCCAGCCGTAGATGCGAAGGTATCAATCGAGCGGCGTCCATGCCCGCCGCTGTCTTATCTCTCACAGCTTACCCGCTCCGATGATGCATTTCGCGGCGGCCGCCTGAGGGTGGAAAGCACGCCCGCGTTCATGATTTGTGATGAGGCCATAGACCCTCGCCGCCGGGTTGCCAAGGGAGCCGGCCCTGCGTCTCGCAGGCGTTCGTCAGGCTGTTATCATAGGTTCCGCGGCAAGGCTGGAAAGCTCGGCCAGCAGCGCCTTGGAAGCCAATTCCACGATCTCCGCGCCCTTCTCCGGGCTGGCCAAGCCAGGATCGGAACCCATGCGGCCGTCTGGATAGCGGCTGCGGAAATCGAGAGCCTCGCGGATCGGACCTGTCGGAGCGATTCGCGGTGCGTAGTTCCCCGCCTTGATCGCGTCTGGGTAGGCGTACTGGGTCACAGCGATTTCGGATGGCGTGGCGTGGCTGCCGTGACCCTCCGGGAACAGGCGCGAGCACAACCGCAGCACGCCCGGCAGATCCCACCAGTTGCGCAGCTTGAGCGTGAAGCCGCGGGCGCGGCCGGCGTAGCTGGCCTCCGAATAGATCTCCGAGAAGGCCGCCTCCAGGGTCGCCACGTTCCCGCCGTGGCCATTCAGATAGTAGATGCGCTCAAAACCTTGCGACGCCAGTGACAGCGTCCAATCCCGAACAGCGGCGATCATGGTGGAAGGGCGAAGCGAGATGGAGCCCGGAAAGCCGAGATGGTGCTGCGCCATGCCGACGGCGAATGTCGGACCCACCAGCACCTCGCCCCCCGCCGCTGATGCGTGGTGCGCGATGATCTCGGGGCACATCCAGTCGGTGCCGAGCAGGCCGGTGGGACCATGCTGCTCGTTGGAGCCGATAGGCACGACCACCGTGCGCGAACGCTTCAGGAAGGCCTCCACCTCGGGCCACGTGGACTTGGCGAGGAGCATCAGGCCACCAGCGGCTGGAGGGGAGGGGTTGCAGATCGAGAGAAAACGCCGAGGTCTCCTTGGGCATGACGCACCAGGTCGGCGACGGTGATCTGCGACAGTCGCTGGATGGCCGCTGCATCTGCAGCCTTGATCGCTCCACCCACCGCGTCAGGAATGCGTTCGCCCACGGGACATCCCTTAACACCGGGAGGCGGGCAGCCGAAGTTGGCGCAGCCGCCGACCGCCTGCAGCACCTTGTCCAGGGTGATCGTCTCCGCCGGTGCGATCAGCCAGGCGCCGCCGGCCGCTCCCGCCCGGGTGGCGATCAGGCCGGCGCGCACGAGCATGGCGGTGACCCTTCGCACCACCACAGGGTTGGTCGGCATGGACGCCGCGAGTTCGGCGCTGGACACGGCTTGATCCTGCCTGAACGCTCCGCCATGCGCGAGAAGGCAGAGTGCGTGCGCTGCGACGGGAAATCTTTGGCTGTCGGACATTCCCCGCCCTTGCGGCTTATCGTTAGATAACGTGGACCACACCGGGATTTAAGAGGCGATCTCGCCTTGGAACCGGGGACCACCACTCCGCGCTTTGATGGCCAGTGGTCCTTGGTCGGAGATACTGTCTTGCAACCCATCGCGCGTCTATTCACCGCCGCAGCCGTCGTAGGCGCTCTGGGGATGGCTGTCGGCGCAGCGCAGGCGCAGCCACAAGGCTCGGGCGGCAGCCAGCAGCCTGACCTGTCGGGGGTTCTTCACCTGCGCGCCGATCAGCAGGGCGCCTATCAGGCCTATCAGTCAGCTCAGCAACCGCGTCCTGACGAGATAAACGCCATTCGCGGTGCCTCGCCTCAGGTGCTGTCCAGCCTTCCCACCCCTCAGCGTCTGGATAGGATCGGCATGGCGCTGCGCATCCAGCAAAGCGTCTTTCAACGACGTTCGGACGCAGCCCGCGCTTTTTACGCGAGGCTCTCCCCCGATCAGCAGCACACCTACGATCAGATCACCTCACCGCCGGTGCAGGGCCGGAGCAGTTCGCAAGGCCGGTGATCGTGGCCTGACGTAAGCGAGAACGTTGACCGCTGGGTCGTTGAACCCAGGCCAGCTTTGGAGTATCGCCACGCGCCGCGGTTCTTGCGGCGCTTATATGGCGTTGCGCGTTCTGCATCGCCTGGAGACTCCTAATGGCTTTGCAGGCCCCAAGCGCCGACGCGGCCGGCAGGCCTGGCGGCGCGCCTGGGCTGGTCGGTGCTCCCCAGGCTCCTCAGGAGCACGTCGCGGGCGGAGCCGTTTGCGCGCCGACGGCGCCGCACGGCGAGGGCGAGACTTCGCACCTGCCTCGGTCAGAGCGAGGGCATGGCTACTGGGCGCTGGCCATCGGCTCGCTCGGCGTGGTGTTCGGCGACATCGGCACCAGCCCGCTCTACGCCTTCCAGGCCGCCATGGGGCAGGCGGCGCGTGATCCTCTAGGCGATCGGGCGGCGATCGGCGTCGTCTCCCTGGCGATCTGGGCGCTGCTCCTGGTGGTGACCGTTAAATACGTTCTGTTCGTCATGCGGGCCGACAACAAGGGCGAAGGCGGGGTGCTTTCGCTGATGGCCCTGGCGCAGCGAGCCCTCGGCCGCCGGACCCGAGCCGTCTTCATCCTCGGCCTGATCGGCGCCGCCCTGTTCTACGGTGACGCCATCATAACTCCCGCGATCTCGGTCCTCGGAGCTTTCCAGGGCATGCACGACGTCCCGTCGCTGCATGGACTGGTCACGGGGAAGGAAATCACCGTGACGTCTGCGATCCTGCTGGTCGGGCTGTTTGTCGTCCAGGCTCGCGGGACGGCGAAGCTGACCACCTACTTCGGGCCGATCATGATCGTATGGTTCCTGACGATCGCCGCCTTGGGCGTCATGCACATAGCGGACGCGCCTGAGATCCTCACGGCGATCAGCCCGCATCATGCGGTGATCTTCCTGTTCCGGCACGGCTTGGTGGGTTTCCTGGTGCTGGGATCGGTGTTCCTGACGGTGACAGGGGCTGAGGCGCTCTACGCCGACATGGGGCATTTCGGGCGATGGCCCATCCAGTCGGCCTGGCTGTTCTTCGCCCTGCCGGCCCTGGCGCTGAACTACTTCGGGCAAGGCGCCTACACGCTGAAAGCGTTGCACTACGCCATCGCCCACCATCGGGCGTTCGTTAATCAGGATTGGTTCTTCGTCATGGCGCCGCCCGCGTTGCGCGCCCCGCTCGTGGTGCTGACCGTAGCGGCCTCGGTGATCGCGAGCCAGGCCGTGATCAGCGGGGCCTATTCACTGAGCCAGCAGGGAATCCTGCTCGGCATACTGCCGCGGATGACGGTGACCCGCACCTCGGAGACCCAGTCCGGTCAGATTTACATGCCGCAGGTGAACCGCTTCCTGTTGATCGGGGTGCTGGTGCTGGTGGGCGTGTTCCAGACCGCGGACAACCTTGCGGACGCCTACGGCCTGGCGGTGACCGGGACCATGCTGACCACCACCATCCTCGCCTACATCGTCGTGCGGCGGATGTGGAAGTGGCCGCTCTGGCAGGCGGCCCTGCTGATCATTCCCTTGATCACGCTGGACTCGATCTTCCTGCTGGCCAACGGACTTAAGATCGCGTCGGGAGGATGGCTGCCGCTGAGCCTCGGCATCTGCCTGTTCGTGATCATGTACACCTGGGTGCGCGGAACCCAAATCCTCACCGAGAAGACCCGCCGGGAGTCGGTTCCCGTGGTCGAACTGATCGAGATGTTGCGCACCCGCCCGCCCCATCGGGTGCCAGGCACGGCCATCTTCCTCACCTCGGACCCCGACAACGCACCGGTCGCGCTGATGCACAACCTCAAGCACAACAAGGTGCTGCATGAGAAGAACGTCATCGCTACCGTCCGCATCGCCGAGACGCCGCGGGTTGCGGAGAGCGAACGTGTCCAGATCACCGCCTTCAACGAGGACTTCCGAAAGCTCGTGATCCATTACGGCTTCATGGAGACGCCCAACGTGCCCAAGGCGCTTGGGGTATGCCGTCGCCATGGTCTGAAGTTCGACATCATGGCCACGTCTTTCTTCCTGGGCCGGCGTTCGGTAGTGCCGGCGGCCCAAACGGCCATGCCCATGTGGCAGGATAAGCTGTTCATCTTCCTCCTGAAGAACGGCGCCAATCCCACCGAGTTCTTCAAGATCCCGGCGGGCCGGGTAGTTGAGCTTGGCGCCCAGATCAGCGTCTAGACCGCAGCCCTGGCGTTCAAGTCCGGCTCCGGCGAGCGGGTTAGGCGGCCATCACCTGGAGTGTTCTCCGGCGGTCTCGTCGTCGGTTCCGCCAGCGGGCGATCTCCGGCCGATCAGCGCCTCCGCAGCCGTGACGCCGCTCTCATAGGCGCCGTGGGCGGTGGAAAAGGCGTGAGGCGAGCACGCTTCACCGGCGAAGAAGATCCGGTCTTCCACCGGCTGGCGCAGTCTGGCCCGAGCGTCGGCGTGTCCGGGACGGGCATGCGAATAGGCGCCGCGGATGTGCGGGTCGCGTCCCCAGCCGCTTTCGGCGATAGGACGAAGCTCGCGACGAAGGCCTGAGCCGAATAGGGCCGCCAACTCGTCGATGGCGAAGGCGGCGAATGCACCGGGACCTTCGGCCTCAAGCTCGCATGCGAGGTCGCCGCCAAAAAATCCCTCGATCATCGCTCGGCCGAAGGGGCGCAAGGTGTAGCTCCCGGTGTTGGCGGTGTCTGTGCGTCCGCACACCATCATCTCCACCGGCAGCGCCCCAGGCTCGGAGAGCGCCAGGAAGCACTTGTCCACGTGGCCCAGCGGCAGGGCGTCAGCAGCCGCTGCGACATCGGGCAGGGGCGGATCGAAGGCCAGGCGATCTTCGGCCAGGATGGTGGTGGGGACGGTCACGATCACGGCGCGGGCCTGAACTTCGCCTGCGCCCGTGGTCAGCCTAAGCGGCGAGCCATTTCGGCTGATCCGGGTCACCGGCGCTTCGAACAGGATCGGCAGATTGGCCGCGATGTGCGTCACCAGGGCGCCGTAGCCTTTCACCACCCGCCAGTTCTCGTCGGTGGGCTGGTAGGCGGCGTAGTCGTGTACCGATATGTCGCGAAACGGTACACCATTGTAGTAGCTTGAAAAGGCGTCGAGCATAGGTCGCCACGGCGCAGTCTGTGCATCGAACAACTCAGAAGCGGCGCAGTCCGGGCCGGTGGCGGCCGCCTCCAGCTTCGCCTCGAACGCCTCGAATGCAGCGCCGAACGCCCTTATCTCAGCCGGTGACAGGTTCACACCGGCCACCCGGCGTTCCCATGGCGGGCGCGAGCGGTCGATGGCGAAACCTTCAGCCTCCGCCAAGGCGACCCACGGATTGCGGTCGGCGGAATGCAGCCAACCGCAGCCGAGATCGATCCCGGCTCCCGAACGCCCAGTCAGCGTGCTGGCCCTGCCGCCGGCCCGATCTTTCGCCTCCAAGATGACAGTGGACAGGCGGGCGGATGCAAGGCGGCGACCAGCCCCGACCCCGGCGGCTCCGGCGCCCACCACCGCCACGTCCCACACACCGTCGGACGGCGCAGCGATCGGGTCGCCAGCAATCATCAGGGAACCCCAGGCGTGCTGGAACATTCCAGCAACATCATCTTCGCAAATGCAGGCAGTCCATGGCCGATCCCCACGCCGACCACAATCCCAAGACCGACCCCGATCCCGGGTCCAACACCGAGAAGAACCCCGACGACTGGACGACCGGCGGCGAGCCGATGACCGGCGCGCAGGCCTCCTATCTCAAGACGCTCTCCGAACAGGCCCACGACGCGGACGCCTTCGAGGAGGGACTGAGCAAGGCCGAGGCCTCCAAGCGGATAGACGCGCTTCGTGGGAAGGTCGGCCTGTCGAAGTAGAGGCAGGCGGGCTAGCGCTTGATCCGCTTGGCTGGCCGTTTCAGGCGCGGTTGCTTAAGAGGAACGACCTAGGCGCTAGCTCGACAACCTCATCCGGCGAGCGCCTTCGGCGACGGTGACGACCTCGAAGCCGCCCGTTACAGCATGGCTGACCAGCCGCTCGAAAGCGGTGGTCGTGCATCCGTAGCGGGTGATGTCGTCTTCGACGCCGTGGGTGAACAGGATCACCCAGGCCTTGCGGCCCAGGGCCTGCTCCATCCAGTGTAAGGCTTTGGCTTCCCCGTCCTCGCCCTCGACGCCTACCGCAGGCGCCTGGGCGAGGTCGGCGCCGCCGTCGATCACGTTGGGATGCAGGGCGCGGACGAGCG
>CAXTRP010000091.1:0-5088 GCA_964246615.1 uncultured Caulobacteraceae bacterium
GTGCGGGTGAAACCTTTCATCCCTACGCTGACGAGCGCAGCTTCCTGCTGGCCGGTCTGATGCTGGAGCGGGCAGGCGCGCCGGCCTATGCCTACATGCAACGTCAGGGCGGTGAGGCGCTGGCGCCGCTCGTCGCGGACGCCGGCTACCACCTTGGCCTTATCGGCTCGATCCTCCACGCCCGCGCCGTCGCCGATCCAGACATAGGTCTTGCGGCGGCTCGCATCGCTTTGGTTTTCGACAGCGTCTCCAAGGCGGGCGGCGAAGGCCTGCCGGCTCGCGATGCGCGCGCCGTTCGCGGCTTGATAGGGTTCGCCTGAACGCTGCAGCGTCGTCTCGACCCGCTGGTACGAGCTTTCGCCTACATCCTGAAACCTGGCCCTTGGGATCGGGCCTGCGAAGTGGGGGAGGGAACGCCACCGCCCTGCGAGGCGTGCGTCTCGAGTCAGTGCGAACATCTTCCTAAAAGGAGAGCTTTCCTGCGCGAAGGTGGCTGGCTGGTCAATTCAGCAGGGGTGCGAGGTCCCTGGTCGCGGCGGAAGCGCGCAGTGCTCAATGACATAAGTTCCGGCCTGTCTCTCATCGGCTACTGTCAATTGTTCACGTGAACAGGATCGCTGCGTCAGCGCACCTTGGCGTGGACACCAGTAGTTTAGCCGGTGACTAGCGTATGCGTAACCTGACCGACGGCGACGTCACGCCATCTCGCACTCGTCGTTGCTCGATGCGACGAAGGCTGGGCGAGGCTGGCGTCCTGTTCGCCCTGCTCCACCCTGGTCAGAGTCACGCCCAGCCGGCCCCAGGCGGCCCTGCGGTCCTGTCCGGCGTCACGGCGAAGGCCGACGTCCGGGGTCGCCAGGGGCTGCTGCTCAGCTTCGATCGGCCCGCGCCCCTCTACTCGATCCTGGGCGACGGCACGGACCAGCCCATCGTCGCCTTCGCGGGCGCAGTGGAGGCGAGCGGATTGGCCGTCCAGCCCAGCGCGGCGGCCGCTCTGGCGGCCCAGGTGTCGATCCAGCCAGCCGGCGGCGTTCTGGACGTCCGGTTCAAGACGACCTCGACCGCCCACCTCAGCATCACGCCGGCCGGCGACCGGGCCGTCCTCGTCACGCTCGGGGACGCAGCCGTGACCACCGGCGTCGCTGCATCCCCTTCCAAGGTGATGCTTGATCCGGACGAGGACGGCTTCGAGGTGGTGCCGCTCAAATATGCCGACGTCAGCGAGATCGTCGGCCTGCTCACCGGCGAGCAGGGCGTGCGCCCCAACGACAGCTTCACGCCCCAGGAACCGGCCTTTGGCTCTGCGACCATGAACAACGGCGGAGCGCCGCCGCCTGCGCCCGCGGGCGCCAGCGCCTTCCCCCCCGCCATCGGCAACGACCGGCGGCTGAACGCCATCATCCTGCGCGGGCCGCCGGAGCTGATCGCCCGCCTGAAAGCCAAGATCGCCAAGCTCGACACCCCGGTCACCAGCGTCCTTTTGGAGACCGTGTTCGTCGAACTCACCGAGAGCGGCGCCAGGAACGTCGGGCTGGACCTCAGCAACGCCAGCAACCAGGTCGCGACGTTAGGCTATGGAGTGAACACCACCACTCAGGGGTTGTCGGGGCTGAAGAGCTTCGGCACGGCCTCGCTCCAGGCGGCCATCTACGCCCAGGTGAAG
The DNA here is from genome assembly GCA_964246615.1 of uncultured Caulobacteraceae bacterium. Taxonomy (GTDB): domain Bacteria; phylum Pseudomonadota; class Alphaproteobacteria; order Caulobacterales; family Caulobacteraceae; genus CAHJWH01. Next base: position 1,664 of record CAXTRP010000091.1, read on the forward strand.
AACGGGGAGGGACGGATCATCTCCAAGCCGCGCATCTCCGCCCAGAGCGGCCAGTCTGCCAAGATCATCACCGGCGATGCGGTACCGATCCTGACCTCGATCACCCTGTCCGGTGTGAACGGCGTCTCCCAGCAGGTCCAGTACGTCACCGTCGGCGTGACGCTGCAGATCGCTCCGCGCGTCAGCGACGACGGCTACGTCACCTCGCACGTGTTCTGTGAGGTCTCCAGCGTCACCGGCTCCTCCCAGGGTTATCCGACCATCAGCCAGCGCGAGGCGACCACTTCGGCCACCGTCAAGGACGGTCAATCCTTCGTGATCGGGGGTTTGACGCAGGAGAACGCGCAGGAGACGGGGAGCAAGGTTCCGGGCCTGGGCGGTCTGCCGGGGCTGGGCAAGCTGTTCAGCCTGCAGCAATCGACGCGCTCCAAGACCGACCTCTACATCGTGGTGACGCCGCAGATCGTGCGCGCCGGAGCCGAGCCGCAACCTCTGCCGCCTGTCGTGCGGTCGTCGCTCAAGGCCCGGTTTTAGACGCGGCCGGGTGCGCTCGCCGGCATCAACGGCTCCATCAGGGGACCCGACCGCAGCGGAACGATGGGTCGACTGCTCGCCATCACGTCTATGTTCCATAGGTCGGCGACCAGGCTGGTCAGCTGCCGGCCATGCGTTTGCGGCGACAAGGCGCGCCGCACCTCGCGGGCCACGCGGCCCATCACCGCCGGCGTCGGCGGCTGCTGCAGCAGCCGTTCGAGAGCCGTCCCGAGCGCGCCGGGATCATCGGGATCGAACACCTCGCCGCCGCCGAACCTGCGGACCAGATCCGCGGAGCCGGCGCGGCGCGAGACCAGGACCGGGCGTTCCAAGGCCAGCGCCTCCGCAGTCACCAGTCCCCAGGTCTCGGGCCAGCGGGAGGGCAGGGCGACGGTCCGGCATCGCCGCATCAGCCGCAGCACTGTCGCGTGGTCCGCCCAGTCGATCACCGCCTCAGGCCCGAGCATCGCGGCGATGGCCGGCGCCAGGGCGCCCGACCCGACGAACACGGCGCGCCGGCCGCTTCGGCGCACCGTTTCACAGAGGTCCATGACTCCCTTTTCGGGCTCCAGCCGCCCGAAATAGCCGACGTCGTACTCCGTCGTCTCATGCACATGTGGATCGCAGGCGAACGGGAGCGACAGGGGATTGTGCACGACCCTGTGACGCTCCAGCGGAGCGAGGCCGACCGCGGTCTGCCGGCTCAGCTCCGAGATATGGAGGAAGGCGCGCTGGGAGGGATCGCCGCCGCTGACCAGGGCTTTCATCGCCTGGCGGGCCAGCCGCCCGAGTTTGTGGCCATAGCCCGTCCGGTCGCACTGGGCGGCGAGACAGGCCAGTCCCATCGGGGGCAACGTACAGGGCCGCGCCTCACGGAAGTTGTAGTAGGCCCCGTTGGGGCACAGCCAGAAGTAGTCGTGCATGTAGACGAGGAGCTTGTAGCGAGAGAGCAGACCGATGACGGAGGGCGACAGCCACCGTGTCCACTGATGCAGCACGATGACGGTGGTGGCCGGGTCCAGGTCGGCTAGAAGAGGCGCAAGCTGACGCCGCGCGTCGGGATTGTAGATCGCCTTCAGGGCCGACAGGGCGCCCCCGGCGGCGCGAAGGTCCTCGCCGCCCAGCACGTCCACGTCGTCGCGGCCCGCCATACCCTCGGGAGCGAGATAGCCGCTGATCAGCTGCACTCGCGCACCGAGGGCGACGAGCGCCTCGAAGCTTTCGAGGGCCGCGATGCCCGCGCCGCCGGTGGCCGCGCCGCCGGCCCCGAAATAGTCGGACAGGTAGACGAGCCGGCCGCGCATCGTCACCGCTCCTGCACGGCGGCCCTGATCGGCGCGGGGCTGAACGCGCGGACGGCCCGGCGCTGGCGGTCCATCTGCCGGTAGAGGTCCAGCAGCGACTCGTTCATGCGCCAGGCGCTGAACTCTTTCAGGTATCGCGCCCGTCCGCGCTCGCCCATGACGCGCCGGGCGCCGGGACTGTCGGCGGTGAGCGCACGCCGCAACGCCTCGGGCGAGTTGGGGTCCACCAGCCGCCCGGTCACCCCGTGCACGACGAGTTCGCAGAGGCCACCGACCCTGGAAGCCACGACCGGGCGAGCGGCCCGCATGGCCTCGACAGCCGCCAGCCCGAAGCCTTCCCAGCGGGAGGGCGCGACGACCAGGTCTGCGGATTGGAGCTGGCCGGCGATGGCGGCGGGATTGAGCCAGCCCAGCATCTCGACGTTGGAAGGGCGCTCCACCTCCATCCCATCGGCGACGGAGGCGCCGGCCACCCGCACACAGACCTGATCGGCGAGCGGGCGCACCGCCTCCATCAAGACGTCCACGCCCTTCTGCCGATCGAGCCGGCCGATGAAGAGCACCTTCAGCCGGGGATCGTCCCAGGGCTGGGACGTGGGCTGGGGCGCCTCGGGGATGCCGCTGGTCACCAGCCGCACACGGCGGGGCGCGATGCCGATGCGGTGCGCCTCCTCCGCCTCGTGGCGCGAGATGGCGACGATCGTGTCGCATCCGTGCGCCATCAGCCGCTCTGCTGCGGCCATGGCGCTCATCTTCCAGCGCGCCGACTCCACGTTGAAGGCCCAGCCATGCGGGCAGTAGGCGATGGCGGGACGGCGCTTCAGCGGCCCGAACATGGCGCGAGCCACCAACCCTGCGAAGGTCGAATGGACGTGAAGGACGTCGGGGTGGAAGGTCTCCACCTCTTCGGCAAGCACACTCGCCAGGGTCCGCAGGCTGGCGACGGAGCGGCCGGATCGCTCGAAGGTGCGCAATACGGCCGGCGGCAGCGGTCCGACTTGCTCGCGGTGCGGCTCGGGCACGATCACCCGGACGTTCTGGACCCCGAGCGCCTGGATCTGGTGGGGGGCGGTATAGGCCAGGTAGCTGCCGACACCACCCCTCGCCGACTCGGCGACGTGTAGCACCTTCATTAAACACTCCGCTCTCGACATCCCTTGGGAGGGTTGTCGTGCGAGACTTAAACGTGCAGTCTTCAATAAGCGCTCGCGGATGAGCTTAACATCAGATTAATTTAAGCTGATGAACAAATGATATTTCCGTTCGCCCAAGCTTATATAGCTTGAACCACTGGAAATTGGTTGGGTGCGGAGCGCGCGATATATGGCTGGTGGTCCGCGTTCCGCGAGCCGTATCGATCTGATCCAGGTAATGCGGGCCGCCGCGGCGATGCTGGTGGTCTGCGGCCACGCCCAAACCTCAATCGCCGGCCTGGCGCGGCCGGCGGGCGTGGCCTTCGCCCGTTGCAGGTTGCTGCCCTGGGGGGCGGGGGTGGACCTGTTCTTCGTGATCTCAGGCTTCATCATGGTCTATGCCTCGCGGCGCCTGTTCGGCGCGCCGGGCGGACGAGGTGAGTTCGTGCGGCGG
>CAXTRP010000091.1:5136-6294 GCA_964246615.1 uncultured Caulobacteraceae bacterium
CACCGGGCTCTACGTGGCCATCTTGTTCTGGGCGCACCTGAGGGGAGCGCCGCTGGTCTTCAGCCTGCAGGAGATCGCGGCGTCGCTGCTGTTCCTTCCTTATCCAAGCCATGGAACTGCCGCGGCGTTTTTCCCCGTGCTCGATCTCGGATGGACGCTGAACTATGAGATGTTCTTCTACGCTCTCTTCACCCTGGTCGTGGCGTGGCCGAGGCGTCGTGCGGTCCTGGCGGCGCTCGGGTTGCTGGTCGCGCTTACGGCGGCGGGCGCCCTCCTAGGGCCTGGCGGCCCAGCAGGTTTCTGGACACAGCCGATCATCCTGGACTTCGGCCTGGGCGTGCTGGTGGGCCAGCTTCGTTGCGAAGGGGTGCGCTGGTCGAAAGGCGAGCGGTTGGCGGTCGCGGTGGTCGGACTGATCGTGTTCATGCTGGACCCGCTGCAGCTGTTCTCCGGCCCTGAGGGAACGACAACGGCCAACGGGATCGCCCGGGTTCTGACATCCGGCCTGCCCGCGGCCGCCCTGCTCGCCGCCGCCTCGCTTGGTCCGGATCTCGCCTGGCGGCCGTTCCGCCCGGCGGTCGCGGTCGGAAACGCTTCCTATTCTCTCTATCTCAGCCACCCCTTCGTGCTGATCGGGCTGGAGAAGCTTGCGACCAAGACGGGCCTCGTCGCTCGCATCGGGCCTTGGCCCTTGGTCTTCGCCGCGGTCGTCGCCGCGCCAGCCGTCAGCCTTCTCGTGTTCCGCTGGGTTGAGGAGCCCCTCACCCGAGCCGCCTCGCGCCTCGCGCATCGCCTGGGCGGAGCGCCGGGCGGCGGTTCGGCGCCAGCGGTCGCAGCGCTCGCCCTTCCCCTCCCCATCGACGTGGAGACCGCCTCATGACCAACCCCGCCCTGCGCAACCTGCTTGGCGCCCGATTCCAGGACGAGAGCCTCTTCGCCTTACCGGGTTTGGAGGGGAGCTACCGCCACCTGTTCCTGCGGGAACTTGAACGGCTCGGTGAGCAGGACACCTATTTTCCTGTAGGCGGCGCGGCCAACTATAGCCTGCTCTACCTGATCTTGCGCATCGCCACCGAGCTTAAGCCGCGCAGGGTGCTGGACGTCGGCTGCGGCCAGAGCACCTTGCTGTGGGACCGCATGCGGGCGACGGGCCTTGTC
>CAXTRP010000091.1:6304-9357 GCA_964246615.1 uncultured Caulobacteraceae bacterium
GTCGAGCACGTCTGGACGCTGGAGAACGACGCCGTCTGGAGCGCCGAGATCGGGCCGCAGGTGTCCCATCCCCTCCTCGTCTCGGAGCTGCGCCCCATGGTGACGGCCGGAGGCGTGGTGGAGACCTACGATTGGACCCAGGCGAAGGCGGTCGGCCCCTTCGACGTGATCGGAGTGGACGGGCCGTTCGGCCAGCCGCGGAAGTCGCGGGCCGGCGTACTGGCGCTCCTGGACGAGAGCCTGCCTCAGGACTTCGTGCTGTTCATGGACGATGCGGAGCGTCCGGGCGAGCAGGAGACCGTCGGCCTGATCCACGACCGCCTGACCGCCATGGAGCGCGACTACTCAGCCGGCGTACTCCGCGCCGCCAAGACACAGGTGGTCTTCGCCGCCGGCGCCTATCGCAAGGCCGCCTTCTACTGATGCGGATTTTGCACCTGAGCTCGCTCTACCCGCCAGGCATGGTGGGTGGAGCGGAGAAGGTCGCCGCCATGCTGGCGGAAGGGCAGGCGGCGCGCGGCCACGTGGTGCAGGCTGTCCACCTCTCGCGCGACGGCGGGGCGCCACGGATGCAGCGCCAGGTCCAGGTCACGCCCCTGAAAAGCAGGAACCTGCTGTGGATCGAGGACGTGCAGCGCCATGCCCGTGTCGTCACCACGGCCAACAAGCTCTTGCAGGCGGTCAACGTCTGGGCTGCGGCCGACATTGAACGCGCCATCGCCGCCTTCAGGCCCGACGTGGTGCAGACCCACTCCATGGTGGAGTTGCCGCCGCTGGTCTGGCGGGCGGCGCACCGGCAGGGTGCGGCCGTAGTTCACACGCTGCACGACTACGACCTGCTGTGCAGCCGCGCGACGCTGTTCCGCAACGGAGCGCCGTGTACGGGGTTGCACACCGCCTGCGCGGCCATGAAGCGATGGAAGTCGCTTTTCGCTGCGAACCTGGACGCCGTGGTCGCCGTCTCCCGCCCGGTGCTGGACGCCCACCTCGCTCACGGCCTCTTCGGCCATCTGGCGCCGGCGCGGCGACGGGTGATCTGGAACGCGGCGGAGCCGCGGCCTGCCAGCCCACGGGCCAAGCGCGAGGGACCGGTCACCTTCGGCTTCCTCGGCCGGATGGTGGCGGAGAAGGGCCTGGGGGTGCTTCTGGACGCCTGCCGACGGCTGCCGCCGCAGGGCTGGCGGCTTCGCGTCGCGGGCCGGGCGCCCAGCGGCGCCCGGGACTTTGCAGCAGAAGCAGAAGGCCTGCCGGTGGAGTTCGCGGGTTTCACCGAGCCTCGCGCCTTTCTCGACACCATCGACGTCCTGGTCGTTCCGTCCATCTGGGCCGAGCCCTTCGGGCTGACGGTGGTGGAGGCGTTCGCCGCCGGCGCCCCGGTGATCGGCTCGGACCGCGGCGCGATCGGCGAGTTGGCTGGGAGCCTCGGGGCGGAATGGGTGGTCCCGGCGGACGATGCGGAGGCGTTGGCCGCCCGGATGGCCGCTGTCCTTGGTGGCGGCCGGGACGCCCTGCCGCCGCCGACGGCCTTCCGCACAGTCTTGGAGGCCGTTTCACCAGAGCGGATGGTGCAGAGCTACCTCGACCTCTACGCCGCAGTGACCCCGGACGTGAAGGCGCACGATCGGGAGCGGTCCGGGTCGCTCCAAGTCCGTCCGGCCGCGTGAGCCATAGCGCTCAGTAGGCCCCGCGGCGGCGCAGGACGGCCGGCACCGTCATCACCAGCACCTGGACGTAGAGACCCATGCACCGACGGCGTGCATAGACCACATCCATCGCCACCCGGCGACGATAGCTGACGTCGCTGCGCCCGCTCACCTGCCAGAGCCCCGTAATGCCCGGCCGGATCGAACAATAGGCCGGGAAATAGCGGCCGTAGCGGCCCACCTCCGCGGTCACGATCGGGCGAGGACCCACCAGGCTCATGTCACGGCGAAGCACGTTGAACAGTTGCGGCAGCTCATCCAGGCTGCTGCTCCGCAGCAATGCGCCTGTCTGCGTAACCCGCGGGTCGGAGCGGAGCTTGTGGGTCATCGCCCATTCGATCCGGGCGTCCTCGTCGCGGTCCAGGTGATCGGCGAGGCGGCGATCGGCGTCGCGGTACATGCTGCGAAACTTCAGGCAGGGAAACGACCGACCGCCTCGCCCGATCCGGTGGTGAATGAACAGCGGCGCGCCACCATCCTCCAGCCACACGCACATCATCACCACCGCCATCAGCGGCGCGAGACCCACCAGCAGCAGGGCGGCGGTCAATACTTCTACAACTTCCAAGCTCCAATTTTCACCAACCCGGAGGGGATACTGATTGGATTCCAAAAGAGTCAATATCAAGCTCCACCGCGCCAACGACTCTTTGCCACCGCCCGGCGGGGTCTTAGAGTCTTCATGCTCTCAGCACAGCGTCATCGGTTGTAGACGAATGATAAAGTTTCTTTTGTATCAAGTCTATCATTAGACAGTGTCATTTGTAGATGCGCGAAACGGCCTGATGGTTGAGAAAGAGCTAAGCTGAGGGGGGCAGATCGCAGCTTTTATGACTGCGTGCCGGCATCTGCAGCCGACAAATTTTGCGGAGTGTATCCATGAGATTGATGCTTTGCCTGCTGGGGGCGGCTGGCATGCTCGCGGCGGGAAGCGCCCATGGCGCCGATGTCACTCCTGCTCAGGCCCATTCCATTGCGTCGGACTACAAGCTCGGACCCGGCGACAGGTTTCGGGTGTCCGTGTTTGGCGTGGACTCGCTTGGCGGTGAGTTCGAAGTGCCCGGCACCGGCAAGGTCTCCCTGCCCCTGATCGGAGAAACGCCCATCGCCGGCATGACCATACTGGAGTTGCAGGATAGCATCCAGACATCGCTGAAGAACGGCTACGTCAAGGACCCGCACGTCAGTGTCCAGGTGTTGAACTATCGGCCGTTCTACATTCTCGGTGAGGTGAACAAGCCTGGCGAGTACGCCTTCACCGACCGGCTCACGGTGCTTAATGCAGTGGCGGAGGCTGGCGGCTTCACCTACCGGGCCATCACCGGCTACGCGGGCGACGTCAGGAACCAG
>CAXTRP010000092.1:0-7296 GCA_964246615.1 uncultured Caulobacteraceae bacterium
GTCGGACGTACCGCAAGGCGGGTGGCGCGCGTGTCTTCCTTGGGCGCCCGCGAGGGACGTGGCGACCGCATGGAGGCGGCCCGCGCAACACGCCTCACGGAGGCGGACCACAAGATAGATGAAGGCCATGCCCAGGCTGGTAGCGGCCAGAGTGCTGAGCTTGGGTCGTCCCGCCTGGCTTCGCGGCAACAGCTCACTGGCGCCGATGTAGAGGAAGAAGCCGCAGAACATGCCGAGTAGAAGGCTAAGGACCCCGCCCGAGACGGTGATGACCCTGGACAGGGCGATGCCGACGAGCGGCGCCAAGGCGTCCGCCACCAGCCATTTACGGGCGCGGCCTTCGGACGTATTCCCGTCCAGGCTCAAGGTGACGGTGTTAGCGCCGTCCAGGAAGTCGTGGGCGAGGACTGCGAGGGCTACGACCCAGCCTACGGCGGCCGACGCCTGGAACGCCACTCCGATGCCAAATCCATCCATTAGGCTGTGAGCGGTAAGGCTGCCGGGACCAAGGCAGCCCCGATGCGAAGACCCGGCCTGGACAAGCTGCGGCAGGCGATCCAACACCAAGTAGGTGGCGAAGCCGATCCCAACGGCCGTGGTGATCGCCAGGGGCGCATGGACCTGTCGTCCCGTCTCCAGCGCCTCCGGCAGGAGGTCGAACAGCGCGACGCCGATCACCGCTCCGCTGCTGAACCCCAGGAAGAGCGTCAGGGCGGAGCGGAAACGCAGCGCCAAGCCTCCTCCGAACAGCGTAGCCGCCCCGGTGAAGAGGCCGATGAGAACCGGGGTGAACCAGCCTGTCGCGGTCACGCTGGCGCTTTCAGCACTTCTACCGTGAGGTGGGAGACGGAGGACAAGCCGCCGAGCTTGCGCCGATAGAAAGCCGCATCGTGGTCCTGGCCCGTCAGCACCGAGACGATGGCCCCGAGGTGGCCGGGGCCGAGACGCCAGAGGTGGAGGTCGGCGACCGTGTCGCGCTGCTCCTCCACCACCTTTCGGATGCGGCCGGCCAAACGCTTGTCCGGCGTCATGTCCAGCAGGATCGCGCCCGTGTCGCGGATCAGCCCGTAGGACCAGCTCGCAATGACCAGGGCGCCGACAAGGCCGGCCACGGGGTCCATCCACAGCCAGCCGAACAGCTTCGCCAAGAACAGGCCGGTGATGACGAGGACCGAGACGGCCGCGTCCGCAAGGACGTGGACAATGGCGGCGCGCATGTTGTTGTCTCGATCATGAGCATTACCGTGCTCGTGCTCGTGCTCGTGCTCGTGCTCGGCAAAGCTTAGCTTCAGGGTTTCTTCGCCTTCGGCGGACTTCAACCAGAGACAAACGTCGAAGGCGTGAGGCTCTGGGACTGTTTGGACGCTTTCAAGATAGTCGCCCTTGTCTACAAACGTGAATGTTTCCGCAGAGCCACCGCGGTCCGTCTTGAGGACGACGTGGCTCGAGCCAAGCGGAACGCCTTTCGGGAAGGACAGGCGGAAGCGAGGCGGCACGCCATCCTCGAAAATCTCTACGCGAGCCACGCCGGCGCTAAAAAGGACCTCCTGGGTTTCGTCAGCATGCTCGTGCCCGTGATCGTCATGCCCGTGGCCATGGCCATGGCCGTGCCCGTGCGAATGCCCGTGCCCATGATGATGATCATGACCGCCGCTCAGGAGCCAGGCGCTGACGACGTTCACCCCCAGGCCCAGAAAAGCGATCGGTATCGCCTCGCCGAACCGGATCGGAACGGGCGAAAAAAAGCGTGACACCGACGCGTAACCGATCAGCAGCGCAATCATGGCAAGGACGATCGCGCTCGTGAAGCCGGCGAGATCGCCTAGCTTGCCCGTCCCGAAGCTGAACCGAGGGTCGTGCGCGTAGCGCCGGGAGAAGCTGTAGGCCATCGCCGCCAGCAGCAGCGCGCCGGCATGGGTGGACATGTGAAGACCGTCCGCGACGAGCGCAATCGACCCGAACAGCAGGCCGCCCACGATCTCGACCAGCATCATGATCCCGCATAGGACGATGACGACCCAGGTGCGGCGCTCGTTTCGCTCGTGACCTTCGCCGAGATAGACGTGGTCGTGGCCGTGACTGGCCGGAAGCTTGATAGAGCTGTCCTGCAACAATGTAGCGTTGTTCATTTCAGATAGGCCCTGACGACTTCGAGGAGCTGCTCGGCTGCTTCGCGATCGAGTGCTCCGGGGTGCTTTTCGACGTCGACAAGATGCGTGAGGACGTGATCTTCAACGACCTCGGCCATCAAGCCAGCCATGGCTCCCCGGGCGCCGGCGATGAGATGAAGGACGACGTCGCAACCGGCGTCGCTCTCAAGCGCACGCTCGATCCCACCCACCTGACCCTTGAGCCGCCGGATACGGGCAAGGAGCTTCTCTCTCTGGCGCGTGGTATGCATGACTAGCTCGCGTCCATAGGCCCCCACCCTATAGATTTAGACGCTTTTGGCTAATCAATAAGCTGCACGGCCGTTCATAGGTCTGCTGAGCGGCATGGCCGCCGTCGGCGAAGACGCATTCCAGCCATGGACAACGCTTCGCACCGTTCCAGCAGCGGGGCGGCGCCGTCACGGTCTTGCTCGGACGTCGCCTGGCGTCGCCCAGGAGATCAGCGGCGACAGCACCGCTCACCCCGTGTCGATCAGGTTACTCAAGAAGCCTGGCCCCAAGCGCCCGTAAGTGGCCCTGTGCTCAGCCATCCAGGCCAGCGCCCACCCGTCGAGAAGCTCCAGGTGTTCTGGATCAGTCAGCTCAGACGGGTGCGACAGCCTTTTGGGTCGGGCTCTAACTGATCGCCGTGGCATGCAACTTCCCTGACCGGGCGCTGGTTCAGTATCCGCTTAGGGCGCGACTGTCTTGATGGAGTGTCGACTGTGAATCCGCTTCTGGTCGTGTTCGCCATCATCGCCGGCCTTTCCAACCCCTTGCAGTCGGGAGCAAACTCCCAGTTGCTGAAAGTCACTGGGGCGCCAGTCGTATCCGGCTTGATGATCTACATATTTGCCGCGGTTTGCTTGCTCGCCTGCGCGCCTTTTCTTGGCTTTCCGGTGAAGTCGGCTTTAGGCAAGGCGGCGGCCGCACCCTGGTGGCTGGTCCTTGGCGCCGTCTGCAACGTCACCTTCCTGTTGGCCTCGCTCCTGATCACCAAGAAGCTCGGGTCGGCCACCTTCACCACCCTTGTCGTTGTCACCGCCGTCTGCACGTCCGTGGCGCTCGACCACTTCGGTCTGCTGGGCTTCGAGGTGCGCCACGCCACCCCGTTGCGTCTTGTCGGCTGCGGCTTGGCGGTGGCGGGCGTGGTCTTCATCGCCAAGTTCTAGACCTGTCTCTCGCTTTTCAGTGGAGGCTGACGTGAGTTCGCCCGGATCTCAGGAGGATGGCGCCAACGGCGGCGAGATCGACATCGGCAAGGTGGAAGCCGGTCGCATCGCCTTTCCCGAATGGGGCGCACCCTCCGACAAGCCCACCGGCGCACCCAGAAACCCCAGCCCTCCAGGCGAGCGGGTCGGGTTTGCGGTCCTGGCGCTCGGCCGCCTCTCGCTGGAGGAAATACTGCCTGCTTTCGGCCAAACCAGGCAGGCGCGCCTGACCGCCCTGATCAGCGGGACGCCGGACAAGCTTGAAGCGGTCGGCGACCAATACGGCATCGGGCCGGAGCGCCGCTTTGGATATGCCGAGGTCGACCGGCTGCGCGCCGACGCGAGCGTCGAGGTCATCTACGTGGTCTCGCCCAACGCCTGCCACGAGGCGCACGTCCGCTTCGCCGCCGACGCCGGCAAGCACGTGCTCTGCGAAAAGCCGATGACCACCGATCCCCGGTCGGCCAAGCGGATGATCTCCAGCTGCCGCCAAGCCGGTCGGCTCCTGATGATCGCCTACCGCAGCCAGTATGAGCCTCACATGCGAGAGGCCATCCGGATCGCCCGCTCGGGCGCGATCGGGCGGGTGAAACTGATCGACGCGCTCAACATCGAGAACCTGGGCGATCCCGGCCAGTGGCGGCTGCGGGGCGAGCTGGCTGGAGGCGGCGCGCTGCCGGACGTCGGGCTCTACTGCCTCAACATCGCGCGCGCGATCACCGGCGAGGAGCCCGTAGAGGTCTACGGTGCGATCAGCACGCCCGAGGGCGACCCCCGCTTCGCCAGTGTGGAAGACCAGGTCAGCTTCTTCCTGCGCTTCCCGTCAGGCGCGCTCGCCAACTGCGCCACCGGCTACGACGGACACAAGCAGGCTCGGCTGATGATCAATGGCCAGACCGGCTGGATCGACATGGACCACGCCTTCGAGTACCGCGGCCAGCGCCTTCGCCTCGCACGCCGGCAGGGCGAGCAAGAGCAGGTCTGCGAGCTGTTTCCGAAGCCGGACAACCAGTTCGCTCTCGAGATCGATCACATGGCCGGTTGCGTCCGCTCCAGCCGCGTTCCGCGCACTCCGGGCGAGGAGGGTCTGCAGGACCAACGCCTGATGGAGGCGATCTACACCTCGGCTCGCGAGGGTCGTCCGCTGCGTCTTCCCGCGTTCAAGGGACTGGATGTCACCCGCGGTCCCGCGCTTGACGAGTGAGAGGGCTGAAACGCCCAGGATCGTCGCAGCGATTCGATTTGCTCGGGTTGGCTCCTGTTCCGGTGCGGGGTTCACCGTGCTCTGCGCTGGCCGGCGCTGTTGCTGGCCACATGGATCAGCGGCGCCGGACTCCTTCAAACGTTTCCAGATGGCGTTTGCGCGCCTTTGTTTGCATGTCGCTACCTCTATAAACCTCAAGTCAGCAGCCGCTTGATCTAGGCCGAACTTGCCTAACAAATCGGCCTCTGCCGACGTGGGCAGTAGAATAAATTGTTGAAGCAACCTATGTTACCGACATCTGATACCGCTGTCAGCTCAGGAGATTTATATAGACGTGTGTAGACGAAGCTTTTAACAAGGCGCTCGATTTCTTAGGGCGCTGCATCTTGCGCCGGAAACTTTGGGCGGAGTGCATGTCGGGCAGGCTGGGTGTGGCGGTTATCGGCCTTGGCGGAGCGGTAGCGACGACGGCTTTGGCGGGCGTGGAGATGATCCGCGCAGGCTCCAACTCTTTGGACGGCCTGCCGCTGGCGGATCGCTCCGCCCCTGGCCTTACGGCCTATGGCGATCTCGTTTTCGGTGGGTGGGACCTCTCGGGTGACGACCTCGCCACCGCGGCCCTGGGCCATGGTGTCGTCACTGCGGCGGAACTGTCCAACGGCGCTTCGGCGCTGAAGGGAATGACGCCTTGGCCGGCGGTGGGCAGCCGCGACTTCTGCGCCAACATAGACGGCGCCAACAAGATCGCCGCCGATGGTCATCGCGAGGCAGTGGCGCGTATCCGCGACGACCTCGCCCGCTTCAAAGCGGACAAGGCGCTGGAGCAGGTCGTGGTGATCAACCTGGCGTCGGTCGAGCGCAAGGCCGACCTCGGCGCACCGGCTTTGCAGTCGCTTGACGCTTTCGAGCGCGGCCTGGATGCCGACGACCCGGCGATCAGCCCCGCCATGCTCTACGCCTACGCCGCCATCACCGCCGATGCGCCCTATGGCAACTTCACCCCGAGCGTGGCGGCGGACCTGCCGGTCCTGGCCGAACTGGCGGCCCAACGCGAGACGCCGGTCTGCGGCAAGGATGGCAAGACCGGCCAGACCTTCCTGAAGACCGTGATCGCGCCGGGACTAAGAGCCCGCGCCCTGCATGTGGACGGCTGGTTCTCCACCAACATCTTGGGCAATCGCGACGGGCTGGCGCTGGACGACGCCAAGTCGCTGGCCTCCAAGATCGGCACCAAGAAGTCGGCCCTGGACGGGATGCTTGGCTATCCCGTGGAGGACCACATCGTCCACATCCACTATTACCGACCGCGCGGCGACGACAAGGAAGCCTGGGACAACATCGACATCTCCGGCTTTCTCGGCCGCAAGATGCAGATCAAGGTCAACTTCCTGTGCAAGGACAGCGTGCTGGCCGCGCCCCTGGTGATCGAGATCGCGCGCTCCTTGGGGCTGGCTCGCGCCCGCGGACAAGGTGGCGTGCAGGAGCAGTTGGGCCTGTTCTTCAAGGCGCCCCAGACGCTGGGAGGCCGAGAGCCCGAGCACGGCCTCATCGAGCAGCAGCGCCGCTTTGACGCTTGGCTCGATGGCTGACGGCGCCACGCATCCCGCCGGGGCGACTGGGATCACGCCGGCGGTCCTGGCGCTGTTTCGTGAACTCGGCGACCTGAAGCGGGTCCACTCGGCGCAAGCGCCCGGCTCCATCGCCGAGCGGTTGTTCGTACGGGCGTGGGCGGCGCTGTATCGAGGCGAGGCCATTGGTACGGTGATGGCGCGGACGACCGCCGCAGCGCTCGCCGCCGCTCGCCTCGGCGACCTCGATCTCGCTGCGCTGCAGGCGCTCGGCCTGGGGCCGAACGAGGCGGCTTCGGTGCTGGAGCGGGCGTTCGACGAAGTGGCCGCACCGCTCGACCCGGCCATTGCACGCGAACTGCGCGATGTGCTGCCGGCTGGCGCACCGGAGCCCGGCGACGTTCCGCGCTTCGTCGACCGGCTGGCCCGCCAGCCTCGGGCAGGCGTCACCTGTCCCGGCAAGCCGCGCATCCTGCTGCAGCCGCCGGAGAACCATGCCGAGCACTGCTTGATGGTGGCGGTGTGCGGCGTCATCGCCTGTGGCCACGAAAGCGCGGATGCCGCCGAGGTGTTCGCCATCGGGCTGGCGCACCATCTGCATAACGCACTTCTGCCCGACAGCGGCTTCACCGGAGAGATGCTGCTGGGGCCTGCGCTGGACGGTGTGATCGTCCGGGCCCGGGAGGCTGCGCTGGTCGAACTCGACCCTGCGCTGGCCTTGCGCCTGCGCACCGCGCTTGCAGTGATCGGCGGCGACGCCACCTCGGAGGCGCGCGCCTTCCACGTGGCCGACGTGCTCGACCGCGTATTGGAGATCGACCAGCACCTGCGTGTCTCGCGCGTGACCCTGAACGAGGTGCTGGGTCCTTACGCCCTGGTCCACGACGGTCCGGTGCGCGGCTTCCACGCGTTGATCCTGGACGAGGCGGGGCTGCATCCTTGAGGGCTCTGCGCTCGCCGATCTCCGGCCGTTCGCTCCACGCGGACGGGCCTTGCGCTTTGAGCGACGGCGCCGGCGAGCGCTGGCCCGTACTTGACGGCATCGCCTATCTGCGCGCGGGATCACGCGGAAGGGCGGAGGCGGCGCTGGAACAGCTGGAGGCCGGCGACCGGGAGGGAGCGCTCACGCTTCTGCTTGCGGAGAACGACGCCTGGTGGGACGA
>CAXTRP010000092.1:7306-9221 GCA_964246615.1 uncultured Caulobacteraceae bacterium
CGCGCTGCGTCGTCTGGTCCGCGACGCCGAGAGCCCTGAGCCGCCGAGCCTGCGCGAGGTCATGGCGCGCCTTGGCTGGGGCCGGGTAGGGGTCTACTTCGCCCATCGCTGGAGCGACCCGACGTTTGTCGCCGGCCTGGCGCTCATCGATGCGCACTGGAGCGCCCCGGAGACGGCCTTCGAGCTTTGCTGTGGCATCGGCCATCACCTGCGGGCCCTTCAGGACGCGGACGTGGTGGTGGCCGGGGGCGATGTGGTGTTCGCCAAGCTGTGGGTGGCGCGCCATTGGGTGCTGCGCCCGGGCGCGGACCTGGTCTGCTTCGACGCCGAGGCCGCGCACTGGCCGGTGGACGGCCCCTTCGACCTGGTCGCCTGCCATGACGCCTTTTACTTCCTGCAGGACAAGGCCGCCGTGGCGGCGCGGCTGCGAGCCATGGCGTCCGGCGGCGCGCTGGCGGTCTCCCACGTGCACAATCGCGACTGGCCAAACCTTTCCGGTGGGGCCGCTGCGGGCGTCGAGCAGATGGCGGAGCTGTTCCCGGCCGCGTGCAGCTACGACGACCACGAGCTGACCCTAGCCGGCGCCGAGCGGCGTTCGCCCGAGCCTGCGGACTGGGCCGCGCTCGTGGGGGTGGAGGCTTTCTCGCTCATGGATGGGGCGCCGGGCGCCATCGGTCCCAAGCCCGTCGACGGTCCGCTATCGCGGCCGCCGCTCGGCGCGCCGTTGGTCATCAATCCGCTGCTCACCCGCTACGGCGTGGACTGGCCGTCGGAGCGATACCGCGAGGAGTACGCGCCACGCGCCACCTACGGCCGCCAACCCCGGCCGCCGGCCCGAGCGGTGATGAGCGCCGCGGTGGCCGACGCCGCCGCGCGGCGCGACCTGCTGCACCTGCCGGAGCGCTGGTGATGAGCAAAGCGCTGGCGAGGCGGCGTTGAGCATGGCTTTCCGCTGGGGGATCGCCGGCTTCGGCTGGGTGGCGCGCGACCACATGGCGCCGGCCATCGCTGCGTCCGGCGCCGAACTCGCCGCTGTCGCCGACGTGTTCCCCGCCGCTCGGGCGAGCGCAGAGGCGCAGGGCGTGCGCGCCTTCAGCGAGGTGGGGGAGATGCTGGCGGCGGAGCGGCTCGATGCACTCTACGTCGCCACGCCGAACCACCGGCACCTGGGGCCCGTGCGCGCGGCGGCGAACGCCGGCGTAGCTGTGCTTTGCGAGAAGCCCATGGCGGCCGCCCTTGCCGACGCCGAGGCGATGGGGCAGGCGGTAGGCGGGGCGGGCGTGCTCTACGGCACCGCCTTCGACCAGCGTCGCCACCCCGCCCACCTCGCTCTGCGCGACGCCATCGGCGCCGGTGCGATCGGCCGTCCGTCGGCGATCCGCATCGCCTACTGCTGCTGGGTCGATCCCCTGTGGCGACCGCCGGGCGAGGCCCAGAACGACAACTGGCGCGCCGACCCGCGCGCGGCTGGCGGCGGCGCGGTGGTGGACCTCGCCCACCATGGCCTTGACCTCGCCGAGGCGCTGCTCGGCGAAGAGGTCGAGCAGCTGCACATGGTGCTGCAGCGGCGGGTGCACGATTATCCGGTTGAGGACGGCGGCTTGGTCGCCGGCGTCACCGCCTCTGGCGTCCTGGTCAACCTGCACGTGGCCTACAACTGCCCCGAAGCGCTGCCGCGCCGCCGGCTCGAGGTGCTGGGCGAGCATGGCCAGCTCACCGCGGTCGACACCATGGGGCAGAGCGCGGGGGGAGAACTTTTCCACACCTGCGGCCGGACCGGAACACGTCTACCCATACCCTTCCAGGCGGGTTTGAGCCCGTTTACGGCCCAGGCTTCAGCGTTCGCCGCCGCAGTGCGGGGCGAGGCGCACGACTTCTCCATGGACCGGGACCTGCGCCACGCCCGTCGTTTCGA
>CAXTRP010000093.1:0-9200 GCA_964246615.1 uncultured Caulobacteraceae bacterium
GGGCGATCGCCGCCATCCCCGATCCCGTGGGCGCGGAGATCGCCCGCTGGACCCGGCCGAACGGGCTCGACATCGCCCGTGTCCGCACCCCCATCGGCGTGCTGGCGGTGATCTACGAGGCCCGGCCCAACGTCACCGCCGACGCCGCCGCACTCTGCCTGCGCTCGGGCAATGCGGTGATCCTGCGCGGCGGCTCGGAGTGCCTAGGCGCCAACCTCGCCCTGCACAGGGCGCTGGCGCGGGGGCTGCAGGCGGCCGGCGCGCCTGCCTCCTGCGTGCAGATGACCCCCACCGCCGACCGGGCCGCAGTCGGCCTGATCCTGCAGGGACTGGACGGCGCGGTGGACCTAGTGATCCCGCGCGGCGGCAAGGGGCTGGTGGCGCGGGTGCGGGCGGAGGCGCGGGTGGCGGTGCTCGGCCACCTGGAGGGCCTCTGCCACACCTACGTCCACGCCTCGGCCGATCCCGCCAAGGCCCGCGCCATCGTGCTGAACGCCAAGATGCGCCGCACCTCAGTCTGTGGCTCCACCGAGACCCTGCTGATCGACGCCGGGATCGCCCCCACCCTGCTCCCGGCCATCGCCGCGGACCTCACCGCCGCAGGCTGCGCGCTCCGCGGCGACCCTGCGGCATGCGCCCTGGTTCCCGCCATGACCGAGGCGAGCGAGGCCGACTGGTCCACCGAACACCTCGGCCCCATCCTGTCGGTGCGGGTGGTGGAGGGGCTGGAGGCGGCCTGCGCCCATATCGCCCGCTACGGCTCGGGCCACACCGACGCCATCGTCACCGAGGACTTAGCTGCCGCCGAGCGCTTCACGGGTCGCGTGGACAGCGCCATCGTCCTGGTCAACGCCTCCACCCAGTTCGCCGACGGTGGGGAGTTCGGCTTCGGCGCCGAGATCGGCATCGCCACCGACAAGCTCCACGCCCGCGGCCCCGTCGGCGCGGAACAGCTCACCACGTACAAGTACGTGGTGCGGGGGGACGGGCAGGTGCGGGGTTAGCCGGCGGCGCCTGGGCGAGAACTTTTCGGCTGCCCGCTTTTCGATGGAAGGCGGACCCGAAGCCACGACGCGCGTTCAACGTTCTCAGTAACCCCACCGGGGTCGCTTACGCGTCGGCCCTCGTGTTCTGGCCTGGAGACCGTCAATGCGCCTTGTCGCCGTCGAAGAGCATATTCTGCCAGCTGAAGTGCGCGAAGCTTGGGCCGCCGCCCCGCCCCCTCACGACCCGATTTCCGACGCCGCCGATGGCGGAGAGAACGGCGCGCGTCTGAGCGACCTGGGCGAAGGACGTCTGGCGCTCATGGACGAGCAGGGCGTGGACGTGCAGGTTCTCTCCCTCACCAGCCCCGCGCTGCACAACTTGGAACCTGGGCCGGCCGTGGAGACGGGCCGTCGTGTAAACGACCTCCTCGCCGAGACGTGCGCACGTCGTCCCGACCGCTTTCAGGGCTTCGCCGCCCTGCCCACGCCCGATCCGCAGGCTGCAGCACGCGAGCTTGAGCGCGCCGTCCGCGAACTCGGCCTCAAGGGTGCGCTGCTGTGCGGCCGCACGCGTGAACGCCACCTCGATCACCCGGAGCTGCGCCCCATGCTGGCCAAGGCGGCGGAGTTGGGCGCGCCTCTGTTCATCCATCCGCAGACGCCGCCGCCCGCGGTGCGCGAGGCCAGCTACTCGGGACTGGGCGACAAGGCGGACCTGGCGCTCGCCGCCTTCGGGCTGGGCTGGCATTACGAGGCTGGCCTGCAGTGGATACGCCTGGCGGCTGCGGGCGTGTTCGACGAGCTGCCCGATCTGCAGGTGATCCTGGGCCATTGGGGCGAGGTGGTGCTGTTCTATCTGGAACGGACCTCGCCCGTGCTCGACCGCGTGCTTGAGCTCAAGAAGCCGCTCACCGAATACGCGCGACAGAACCTGTACGTCACCGCCAGCGGCATGTGGAGCGAGGCCTACCTCCTCAGGTGCCTGGAGATCGTCGGCCCGGATCGCCTGCTCTTCTCCACCGACTACCCGTACCAGTATCAGCCGGGCGGGGCGGCGCGGCGGTTCCTGGAGACCGCGCCGTTGGACGCGACCGGTCGCGAGGCGTTGGCTCACGGCAACTGGGATCGCCTGACAAAAGGCCTGAGCTGAGCCGCTCGCCTGTCCGCTATGGATCAGCAGCCTGCAGTTGCTGATCGGCAGGCTGTAGCGGACTGCGCCCGGCCTCGCCGCGGTCCTGGTGTTCGAGCGGCTTCAGCCGAGATTGGTGATGCGTTCGGACAGGCGACGCACGGGCAGGCCCACCACGCGCACAACGGCCTCGTTCACCACGGTGCGCCCGTCCGGCTGCAGATACAGCCACTGCTCCATGCGGCCGAAGGCTACGCCCTTCAAGCCGTAGCTGAGGTGCAGCAGGTTGCCGTAGGCGTCCAGGCTCACGGGTCCAGACGCGTCGGTCAGGGTGGCCATGTAATGGTGGGCGTCAAGGCGCGACATCACCCAGGTGCGCGTGCGCGGCGACTGGCCGTCGAACGTCACGCTCTGCTCCAGCTGCAGGTCGCCGTTGGCCAGCAGCCGTCCATGACCCTCCACGGTGAAGCGTTGGGAGGGCGCGCCACCGGCGGACTCCAGAACGCCGGACGAGCGGGTCACGCCTACGAAGAACACGTCGGGCCGCATTGGCGGCCCGGCGCCCTCGAAGCTTGCAGGTGGAAGCCCCGCAGCGCAGCCTGAGAGGCTGACGGCCGCCAAGGCGGCTGCTCGATAGGCGGGAAGGCGGGTCATCGGCGATCTCCCTTCACAAACCAATCGCGAACCAGGGCCGACGTTCCGCCAAGGCGGCGTCAGGCGGCTGATCGCGGTTGCGCGAACGCCTCAGCCTGCCCAAAGGGTTTGACGATAAGGCCGACGTAGCGACGCCTGGAGGTCAGGTTGCGAACAGGATCGAGGAGAGCGGTGGGGGCGGCGGTCGCGGTCCTGCTGATCCTGGTCGTCGGGGTGCTCGCAGCCGCGATTGAGGCCCGCCCCGTCGCCCTCGCCATGGTCTCGCGCCGCATCGGCCGACCCGTGAGGGTGGATGGACCTTTGTCGATCCGCCCCGGCTTGTCGGGTCTCACGGTCCGCTTCACCCGCCTGCACGTGGACCAGCCCGCCTGGGCGGGAGGGGGCGCCATGGTGTGGATCGATCAGGGCGTGGTCGTCCTGCCCTGGACGGTGCTGGTCGGCGACGGCCGCATCCGCGACCTGGAGCTCGGCGGCTTGAGGCTGGTGCTGCGACGCGATGCGGGGGGGCGGGCCAACTGGGCTGACGCCGGCAGCGGCAAGGCCCCCCGCCCGCCCCGGCTCGGGCGCCTCGGCCTGCGCGGCGGCGTGCTGGACTATCAGGATCTCGGCCGTGCGCTGGCGTTCCGGGGTGCTGTGACCGCGGCGACAGGACCCTCCGGCGTTCCGGTGCTGAGCGTGGATGGCGAAGGCTGGTCGGAGGGCGCACCGTGGTCGGCGCACCTGCGCACCACCACCGACTTCACCGGCGCTACGCCCTACGTCCTTACCCTGCACCTGGCTGTCGACCGGGGGACGGGCCCGTCGGCGGCGGACTTCCAGGGGCGCTTCTTCGCGGGCGGCGGCGGCCGGCTGGAGGGGACGCTGACGGGGAGCGGACCCAACCTGCACGACCTGGCCCACCTGATCAACGTGCCCCTGCCCGGCACGCCGACCTACAGCGTGAAGATGCTGGTTGCCGGGACGGACAAGGGGGTTGAGCTGCGGCGCATGATCGGCCGCGTCGGCGCATCCGACGTCACAGGCGCCCTGACCATCACCCACGACCCGCCGGGCCGGCGGGTGGAGGGCGACCTTCACAGCCGCTCGCTACGCATCTCCGACCTGCTGGCGGTGATCAGCGGCGGCCAGCTCACCCGGACGCACCGGGCGGGTGGCCGGCTCCTGCCGGACGCGCCGATCAACGCCGCGCCGCTGCGAAATCTTTCCGGCGGCGTTCGGTTCTCGGCCGCGAGCGTGCAGGCGCCCACCACTCCCACGATCCACAGCCTGACCCTCAACGCCACCTTCGCCCATGGACGGGTCGCGGCCGAGCCCATGGTGCTGACCCTGGCCCACGGTCGCGCCGTCGTGCGCTTCGTCCTGGACGTGCGGGGGCCTACGCCCAAGGTGCGCTTCGACGCCGTCCTGAGCCACGCCGACACCGCCGACTTCAGCCACGCCGGTAACGCTCCGATACGGGCGAGCTTCGATGGCGCGGTACAGCTCGCAGGCGCCGGCGCCTCGCTCGACCGGGCCGCCTCTCACGCCTCGGGCGAGGTGCGGCTGCGCGCCCTGGATGGGCGGTTGCAGCCGGTGCAGGCGGCGGTGCTGAGCGCCAACCTGACCCGGGGCGTCATCGCCCTGCTGAGCAAGTCGCACGCACCGGTGGCCATGCAGTGCGCGGTGGCGCGGTTCCAGGTGGCCGACGGCAAGGCGCGGGCGACCCACCTGCACATGAACACCGCGGCCGGCGGGGTGGCGGGCTATGGCGGCTTCGATCTCGGCGCGGAAACCATCGACCTGACGTTGCGGCCCTCGGCGCCCGGGCCGGTGGACGTCGCCTCGGTGCGCATCGACGGGCCGCTGTCCCATCCCCGGGCGACCCTGGCGCTCGACAACCCCACAGGCGTCGTCCGACGCGCCCTGACCGGCCTGCTGCATCCCGCGGCCAGGCCTGCGGTGAAGACCACGAGCTGCGGCTGAGCGGCTCAAGAGGGTGGAAGCGATGCGAGAGCGGGGGATCTCGAGCGTTGGAGCCCGCAGCCCGCCACAGCGTTTGAAACCCGCAGGCGGAGGGACATCCCATGATCGGCGTGATCGCAGTGATAACGGCCAAGGAGGGATCGGAGGCCGAGTTCGAGCGTGTGTTCGCTGAGATGACCGCACAGGTGAAAGCCAAAGAGCCCGGCAATCTGATGTACCAGCTGACCCGCAGCCGGACTTCGCCCCAGACCTACAAGGTCATGGAGATGTACGCCGATCAGGCCGCCTTCGAAGCGCACGGATCGAGCGAGCACTACAAGGACGGCGGCCGCAAGCTGCGCGACCTGGTGACAGGCCGGCCGGAAGTCGAGCTGCTCGACGCCGTGGAGTGAGCCTCTGTCGGCGTGGGCCGCACTGAGGTGAACGCGGTTGCAGCAGCGATCTGCACCCGTCGGGTCGTCGCCAATGGCCTGAGCTTTACGGTGGACGAGGCCGGCGCGGGCGACCGGGTGGCGCTCTGCCTGCACGGGTTCCCCGAGAGCCGCTTTTCCTGGCGCAACCAGCTGCCGGTGCTCGCCGCCGCGGGTTGGCGGGCGGTGGCTCCGGACCTGCGGGGCTACGGCGACAGCGACCGGCTGAGCGGGCGGAGCCCCTATCGCCTGGACCATCTCGTCGCCGACGCCGCCGCCCTGTTCGACGCCTGCGGCGCGCGCGAGCGTCTGCTGGTGGGTCACGATTGGGGCGCCATGATCGCCTGGAGCTTCGCCATAGCCCAAGCCCGCCCGCTGGACGGACTGGTGGTGATGAACGTGCCCCACCCGTCGATCTTCCGCCATGCGCTGCGCCATAGCGGGCGACAGCGCGCGCGCTCCTGGTACATCGCCGCGTTCCAGCTGCCCTGGCTTCCAGAGAAGGTGCTCACCGCGAATCGAGCCTGGGGCGTGGGCCAGGCGATCCGCGGCATGGCGATGGACAGGGGCGCCTTTCCGCCGGAGGTGCTCGACGTCTACCGTCGCAACGCCTGCAAGCCCGGCGCGATGACGGCGATGATCAACTACTACCGCGCCAATGCAGCGGCGTTCAGCAAGGCTGCGCCGGTCTCCACGATCGAGACGCCTGCCTTGATGATCTGGGGCGAGCAGGACAAGGCGCTGGGTCTTGAACTCACCGAGGACTACGCCCCGCTGGTCGCCGACTTCACCTTGGCGCGCCTCCCCGGCGTCTCCCACTGGGTGCAGCAGGAAGCGCCGCAGGCGGTGAACGCCTCCCTGTTGAGGTGGATGGGCAGTCGCGGCCTCTTGGATGCTCCCCCTGTGGGGGG
Source organism: uncultured Caulobacteraceae bacterium (assembly GCA_964246615.1). Lineage (GTDB taxonomy): Bacteria > Pseudomonadota > Alphaproteobacteria > Caulobacterales > Caulobacteraceae > CAHJWH01. Next base: position 6,053 of record CAXTRP010000093.1, read on the forward strand.
CTGTCGCGGAGCGGCTGAGGGGGATCGCCAGGCTCGACCCGGCGGCGCAGCCCCGCCGACCGGCGGGATGGGTGTCGCTCAAAGGTATTGATCGGCGAAGCGGGCGCGCAGCGCCTTCTTGTCCACCTTACCGGTGGCGCCCAGGGGGATTTCATCCAGGACCACCACGTCGTCCGGCGTCCACCACTTGGCGATGCGGCCCGATAGGTGCTGCAACAGGGCCGCCGCCTCCACCGCATGTCCGGGCTTCAGCTGCACCAGCAGCAGCGGGCGCTCGTCCCACTTCGGATGGGGCGCCCCCACCACCGCCGCCAGCGCCACCGCAGGGTGGCCGGCCATAATGTTCTCGATGTCGATGGAGCTGATCCACTCGCCGCCGGACTTGATGACGTCCTTGGCCCGGTCGGTGATCTGCATGTAGCCGCCTGGATCGATGGTGGCGATGTCGCCGGTGTCGAAGAAGCCGGCGTCATCCAGCAACTCGCCCGCTTGGCCGAAGTAGGCGCGGGCCACCGTCGGTCCGCGCACCATCAGCCGGCCGAACGCTGTGCCGTCCTCGACCACCGCGGCGCCCGCCTCGTCCACCAGTTTCAGCTCGACGCCCAGCGGCGGGCGCCCCTGCTTCAGCCGCCAGGGCAACTGCTCCTCGAACGGGAGGATGGCGAGTTCGGCCCCAGGCGTGCCCAGCGTGCCCACCGGCGAGGTCTCGGTCATGCCCCAGGCGTGGCGCACCTCCACCCCATGGTCGTCCCAAAAGCGGCGGAGCAGCACCTCTGGACACGCCGCGCCCCCGATCACCACCCGTCGCAGCGTGGTGAGCTTGGCGCCCGTGGCGTCCAGATACTGAAGCAGCGTCTGCCACACCGTCGGAACGGCGGCGGAGAAGGTCACGCCTTCACCCTCCAGCAGTTGGTGCACCGAGGCGCCGTCGAGCTTGGCCCCCGGCATGACCAGCTTGGCCCCGACCGCCGGCGCGGAGAAGGCCAGACCCCATGCGTTTGCGTGGAACATCGGCACGATGGGCAGCACCACGTCGGACGCCGACAGGCCCATCAGGTCCGCCTGCAGGGTCATGAAGGTATGCAGGAAGTTCGACCGGTGGGAGTAGAGCACCCCCTTGGGATCGCCGGTGGTGCCCGAGGTGTAGCAGAGACCGCAGGCGGCCTGCTCGTCGAAGCGGCCCCAGACCGGGGCGCCGACGACATCGGTCGTGGGGCGACCGTTGATCCAGTCCTCGTACATCAGCACCCCGGCTCCGGCCTGATCCGGGCGGTGCGCCTCGTCGCTCAAGAGCACGACCCGCTCCACGGCCGTCGGCTGCGCGGCCAGGGCCGCCAGCAGCATCGGGGCGAAGCTGAGGTCGGCCAGGATGATGCGGTCGCCTGCGTTGCGGATGATCCAGCACAGCTGGTCGGGGTGGAGGCGGGGGTTGAGCGTGTGGCACACCGCCCCTATTCCCATGACGCCGTACCAGGTCTCCAAATGCCGCCCGCTGTTCCAGGCGAGCGTCGCCACCCGGTCGCCGGGCTGGATGCCGAACTCCACCAGCGCGTGGCTGAGCTGCTTGGCCCGGCCATGCAGCTCGGCATAGGTGGTGCGCACGATCGGCCCCTCCACCGAGCGGCTGACGATCTCGCGCCCTCCATGGCGCAGAGCGGCGTAGTCGAGGATCCGGTCCACCGTCAGCGGCCAGTCCTGCATCAGCCCCAGCATGGCGACGCCTCCCTGTGTGGCTTCTTGTTGGCCTTCCTTTAGAGGGATTTCGGGCCGGCTTGAACCGCCCGAAGTGAGCGGACGCCAACGGCGCTCATGCCGCCGGGAGCATAAGGGCGGTGCGCAGGCCCGGTCCGCCGCCGTCGATCTCGCCAGGCCCCTCGTCCAGTTCCAGCCGGCCGCCGTGCGCTGACGTCACCGCCGCCACCAGCGACAGCCCCAGGCCTGAGCCAGGGGCGCTACGGCTCTGCTCCAGGCGCACGAAGCGCTCCAGCACCCGGTCGCGGTCCTCCTCCGGGATGCCCGGACCGGTGTCGGTGACGCTGATCTCGACCTCGCCCGAAGCGCGTCTGCGGGTGCGCAGCATGACCGCCCCGCCAGGCGGGGTGTACTTCACCGCATTGTCGAGCAGGTTGGCGAGCGCCTGGGCCAGGAAGTCCCGGTCGCCCCGCACCAAGAGGCCGCGCCCGAGCTCGACCCCGAAGTCCTGGCCCTTGTCCTCGCATACAGCCTCGTAGAGCTCCGACACGCCCTGTGCGATCTCGGCCACGTCGAAGGTCTCTGGATTGGCGATGGCGCCCGCGGCCTGCAGGCGCGAGATGGCCAGCACCGCGCCAAAGGTCTTGAGCACCGCATCGGTGTCTTCAAGCGCTGTGCCGAGCGCCGCCTGGGCGTCGGCATGGCCCGCCTCCACCTCCATCAGCGAGGCTTCCAGACGGGCGCGCAGGCGGGTGAGCGGTGAGCGCAGGTCGTGGGCGATGGCGTCGCCGGCATGGCGCGTGCTCCCCATCAGGCGCTCGACACGATCCAGCATGCCGTTCAGGCCCATGGCCAGCTCGTCGTATTCGTCGCGGACGCCGCGCACGGGGATGCGGGCGTGCAGGTCGCCGGCCGCCACCGCCGCCACCCCGCGGTTCAGTTCGGCCAGGGTGCGGCTGACATTGCGGCTGACGAACAGCCCGCCGACCAGGCCCAGCAGGATCACCAGCACGCCGGCCCCCCAGATGGCGCGCACGATGCGGATCACCGAAGCGCGCTCCGGCCCGATGTCGGCCCCCACGAACAGCAGCTCGCCCGTGGCCAGGCGGATCTGGCGGCCGTATCCTTGGGAGCGGATCACCGCACCGTCCGGGTCGGTGTCTGTGAGGCGGAACTGGGCGGTGGCCGGCGCCTCTGTAGGATCGTCCAACGGCGACCGCGCCAGATTGCCGGTGACCGGCTTCGCGTTGCGGTCGGTGAGCAGGTACAGATAAGGCCGATCCCCCACCGCCCGCAGGATCAGCGACTGGTTCAGCGCCGTCACGCCACCCCGGTCGTAGACGGCCTGCAGCGAGTCCAGTTCGCGCCCGACCTCCTCACCCGCCCGGCGCGTCACCTCGCCCGCTGTCGCCACGTAGATGTAGGCCAAAAAGGCCGCCGCCGACGCCGCGAACAG
>CAXTRP010000094.1:0-9175 GCA_964246615.1 uncultured Caulobacteraceae bacterium
GGCTATGCACGTCCGCCACGCAGACATAGCTCGACCGACGAGCGGCGATCCATTCGGCGATAAGCGCGGTCGCGCTGCGCATGGTCAGGAGTGACACCGCCGCGCCCGGCATCCGAACGCGCGCGACCGGAGCAGCCTGGGCGGCCGCCGCCTTCAGGAGGTCCATGTCGGCCACGAGTTCAGCCATGGGCTCGCCGGTAAAGTTCGACGTATCGTCGTCCCATCTCGCCCTCCGGGGTCGCTATCGGAGGGGCCACCCGTGGGGTCGTCCCCGATACGACACGCCTGACAGCTTCGACGATAGCGGAGGGTGTGAGCGTTCCAATGGACAGAGGATAGTTCTCTCCCAGCGAGCCGACCAGACCTTCGCAGGCAGATGCAAGCACAGGCAGTTCCGCCGCGATCGCCTCTTGAAGCACCATCGGCGAGCCTTCGAACCGGGATGGAAGCACCAGGGCGTCGAAGGCCTTCATGTGGCGCGCAGCGTCCGCCCTGAAGCCGAGGTAGTGCAGGCGAGGTCCCTGCATCTGCAGCAGTCGCGCCTTGAGCGGCCCGTCGCCCATGACATAAAGCGTCGCCTCGATCGGCCAGTCCTCCCGGGCGACCGCCTGAAGCAGGAGGTCGAAGCCTTTCTGCTCCACCAAGCGTCCCAGGAAGAGGAAGTTGATCCCGGAGCCATCCATTGCGAGCGCCGCCTGAGCCTTTCGGCGCGGCAGGAAGTCTCCCGCTTCGAGCGCGGCGGTGTTCTCGATCACCACCGGCGGGCGCGACCGCTTTATCCCAAGCCTGCGCATGTAGGGGCCCCAGGCCTCCCGGGCGTCGCAGGAGACGGCGATCTCCAGTTCCGGTCGCAAAAGGCGCTCCACGATAGCCGGCGCCATGCGGCGCCCGGGCCAAATCCGGGTGTTATGGAGTGTCCGCCACACCGGCACGGGCGTGCCGAACCGAGCAAACGCTGTGACGAAGTCCGGAATATCCGTATGGCTGTGGAGCAGGCTGATACCCTGCGCTTTGACAGCCGCAGCCAAGCGCGGGGCAGCGGTCAGGACCTTCGAGCGGCTTCCAGACCCGGATGAAAGCAGTCGAACCGCCTCCACGCCTCGGTCTTGGAGGTCCTTAAACATCGCGTCCTCGACGGCGGCGTCGTGGAAGGGGCGAATAGCGATGACAACCGAGCCCAACCCTACGCTGGCCAGCGCCGCGCCTATCCTGTAGGCGACGCGTTCGGCGCCGTAGGGCGAGAACTCCGTGATGACTTGGCCAATCTTCAAGGCGTCACGCTTCAAAGCCGCCAGGACTTGGCCTGGAGCTGCAGGAGTCGCCGCATCCCTGGCGAGCAGACGAGCCGCCAACTCGAAGCTCACGCATCCCGCCCCATGCGCCTCCCCGCTGCAGTGCGGCCTGTGCTAAGCTAGAGTCCGGATTTCCACAAGAACTGCGGTCCCAAGATCGTCGAAGCTTTCACAAGCCGCAACGTGGGAACAGGAGCGGTAGAGCATGATCCGGCCGCTCCAACTCACCACTTGCTGAAGCTCGGCGACGCCCTTCGCTCCAAAGCGAACATCGGCAGCGACCGAGCTGAGTGGGTTGCGGCTCCGGTCTACAGCTCTACTTCAAGCTGTGGATATTGCTGCCAAGCGGTCACAGTTCCCATCGCATAGACAGCGTTGGACTGAACCTCGTCCTGCGGGTCTGCCGTGTCAAAGTTGGCTCGATTTCTCATCCTGTCTCTCCGCCAACAAGCGGACCTTGATCCTACAGGCGAGTGACGTGGGGTTTTCGCTCCTCGGCTCCGGTAGGGCGTCTCGCCGGGGGGTGTCAGGTTCGCTCTGGACGCGGGGAACATTGCGGCGGTCGACGGCAGTTCTCAGCGCACGCGGGCGCATGCAGCGCCTGCGGACCCGGGACCCACCTCATGAAGATCACTTCCGCAGCCGTCGGCGCGACCATGGCCACAGCCGGCCTCGCGAAACTCCTCCGCCTTCCCGCCTACGAAAAGCTCGTTCAGGGTCTGCACTGGAGCGACGGCGAACGCCAGGCGATCGGTGTGTCGGAACTGGTCGGCGGTCTGATGATGCTTGTTGGACCAACCCGCCGCCTCGGGGCCGGCATTGTCCTTGCCGCTTCCGGCGCCGCCCTCTCAGTGGAGTTGCGGTCGAAGCAGCCTCAGCTGTCGACGCCTCGCGCCGGGCTCATGCTAGCGGCGCTGTTGCTTGGGGCCGCAGCCTGAAGCCGACTGTTCCTGCTTAGGATCGTCCAGGCTTTTCCATCCTGCCCGGAGGTGCTCTGGGCATCCATGGAGACAAGCCCTGGGGAGGCGGAAAGGGTTGTTTCGCGTAAACTCATCCCGCTCCAGGGCTTGGCCGCCTGACCGATGCAGCGACCGCACTAATCCATGCGGCTCGCAATCTTTTGCGACGCAACAACAAAGTTTTGAAGGTGTAAGTTGAAGGCATCACAAGCAATTTTATACTGCAGCCGAAAGGTGTCTATGGTCGCCGCCGCATTAAGAATGGATGCTGGCGTATCCTCGAAGGTGAAGCCGTTTGTGCCTAGCTCCTGTTCCGCGATGAGCTCTTGGAAAAACCAGTTTCTGCACACGACGACCGGACACCCGCAAAGGGCCGCTTCGGTGGCGATGGCGGTGTTTTCGAAGACGTACAATCGTTCGCTCTGCTGAAAAAGGGTGCGCAGCTCTGCGCGCGAATGCGCATCGGGGCTCTGTCGATGCAAAGCCACGGCGCCGGACAAATGCAACGGAATGCGTTGCCGGTGGTGCTCGACATATTTCCCGTGATACACCAACGACCGATGGCGGCGTGAAGCTGCTGGCGGTATCCAGTAGTCGCTATCGGAAGCCGGCAAGAAAAGGACATCTTGACATGAGACGGTGTCTCTTCGGATGTTCTCCGAGTAAGCTAAAAGCATATCGAATTTCGAGAGGTCGACGCCTCCGTGCATCAAGCCTGCATAATTCAGCATGTAGCAGACGGAAACACCGCCCAAGACAACGTTTGTCGGCGTTTCCGGATAGATAACGATAGGCGCGTAGCGACGGCGTTCTAGTAGCGTCCAATTCGCCGGTGTCAGGCAGGGTGTTGCTAAGCCAGCCCGTATTGCGGCTTCGGCATCCGCATCCTTTCCTCCCAGGCTCATATCGGGACAGATGTAAGCCTCGGCGCCTGCACGGTTCAGGGCGTCGCAGAGCAGGTGCAGCACCCGGATACCGGCCGAAAGTTCCGTATAAGGCGGCGTGACAATGACGTAAGGACGCTTGCAGTCCGAAGCAATATATTCAACAGGAAGCTGCATCTGCTATACCTGCTCCCTCGAATGGCTGGGTAAGCAAAGCATCGTGCGCAATTGATCATGCCTCTGGAACCGACCGGCCACGCTGGCCGGATCGACATCAGAGGCGCCATAACCTCCTTCGAAGAGATAGAAGGGGATGCGAAGAGCCATCGCCGCTTTCGCATCCAGGCCGCTGTCCCCAACGAAGACTGCGTCCTGCGCGCCGAGCCGAAGATCAGCCAACGCCTTTGTCAACGGCGCCGGGTCGGGCTTACAAGACCCCGCCGTGTCGCCACCAACGACTGAGCCGAACACACTGGTCAAGCCGAGGTCCTGCAACACCTTCCGGCAAAGACGCTCAGGCTTGTTGCTTACGATCGCGAGATGAAAACCTCGGGACCTTAAATCAAGCAGAAGTTTCCCACAGCCGGGGTAAAGGCTTTCCGGCAAGGTCGGTAGAGCCGCCAGGATCGAGCGGAACGACACGACATCGTCGTTCAGATGCTTTCCGCCGACGCCGCGCCGTACGAGATCGTTTGCGCCAAGGCTGATCCAGGGGCGCACGGTATCGGGCGTAAGGTCAAGAAGGCCACGTCCTGCACGAAGTTGGTTCAAGGCTACGCAGATGGTCGGCGCTGTGTCCACCAGCGTCCCATCGAGATCAAACAGGATTGCGTCCGCTACCGCTGGGGTCAACCCAGCAACGGAATCAGCATGTTTTCTCTCAACTCCCCGCGCGGAAGGAATGGCGCAAGGTCCTCCAGAGCCGCCGTCACCATCGTGCCATCCTCCAGCCTGCGCGAAGACAGCTTGGGCGCGAAGGGCTGGGTCTTGTCCACCAGGATCTCGCAGATGCAGGGGCCGGGCGTCGACAAGGTGCGCCTGATCGCGTCGCCCATGTCCGCATGGCTGGAAGCGCGCACGAAGGAAATGGCGAAGCCGGCGGCCAGCCGCTCGAAGTCCGGAAAGCTGACGCCCGATTCCGGGCCGCATCCAACCGAAAAGCCTTCGAAATGCGCCTCCTGCGACTGGCGGATCGAGTGATAGCCGCCATTGTTGTACAGGAATATCTTGGCTGGAATGCCCTGGCCGGCGATTGTTTGAAGCTCCTGGATGTTCTGCATGATGCTCCCGTCGCCAGCCATGCAGATGATCCGCTCCGACCCCTTGGGCATGGCATGCCAGGCTCCGATGGCCGACGGCAGATCATAGCCCATCGACGCCGCGCCGGAGTTCGAGAACAACCTCTGACCGGCCTTCAGCGCCGCCGCCTGGCAGGTGACCACCGCAGCGGTCGCGTCGGCCATGACAATCACGTCGTTCTCCGACAACTGCTCGAAGAGCGACTGGGTGAAGCAGTAGGGGTTCACCAGGGTCTTGAGCTCCCAATACTCCGGAAGCACCGTGGGGTATCGAACGCGCCGCGCCTTCACCCACTCAACATAGCGTCCATGACTGGCCGGGGGGTCGTACCCGTCGAGCGCCTCAAGCAGCGCGGGGAGGAACTCCGCGAGGTCGGCGTGCACAGGCTGGTCGATGTTCAGCGTCGGCTTGCGCATCTCGGCGGTATCGATGTCGACCATGATCTTGTCCGCCGCGCGCGCAAAGGATGCGTAGTTGTAGCTGATCTGACGAATATTCAGCCGGCATCCCAGGACAAGAAGCAGGTCTGAATTCTGGACGGCGAAATTGCCTGCCCGATCACCCACGGTGGAGGGACGTCCGCCGTAAAGCGGGTGTGCGTCCTCGATTACATCCTGGGCGTTCCATCCCGGCGTAACCGGGGCGCCGAGCCGCGATATCACCTCACGGAAGGTTTCATAGGCCCCGCTGAGCCGAACGCCCGTTCCCGGCAGGACGACCGGTCGTTCGGCCGCCCTGAACCGCTCCACCACCTGATGCGCAGCCTGCTTCAGCGCCTCGCCGCGCAGCCGACCGTATTCGGAGGGTAACGCGTACTCCCGTCCAAAGCCCTCCTTCAGTGGATCAAAGCCGTGCAGCGACTGCGGATCGATCGGCGTCGCCTGGACATCGATCGGGATGTCCAGCCAGACCGGTCCCGGGCGTCCCGTGCGAGCCAGCCAGATGGCCTTCTCCAGCAGGTAGCGGATATCCTGAGGATTGGAGACCAGCTCGGCCATCTTGGTGATGGGTTTCACCATCGCCACGATGTCGACCTCCTGGTCGCCCAACTGGCGTAACGGCACGCCTGAATTGGCTCGGAGCGTCTCGCGCTTCACCTGGCCTGAGAGGACGATCATGCCGATGGAGTCGGTGTAGGCGCCGTGGACGCCGTTCAGCGCGTTGATGCCGCCGGGTCCGGTCGTCACGTTCAGACATGCCAGCCGGTTGGAGAGGCGATAATAGCTCTCCGCCGCCATGCTCAACGCCTGCTCATGGTGACAGCATACGTAGCTGAGCCCCGATGCGCGGCCGAGTGCATCGTTCAGGTGCATGGCGCCCCCGCCCGTCAGCATGAAGACGTGACCCACGCCGTGCTGTTCCAGCGTTGCGGCGACATAGTCGGACAGGCGGACCAGGGGTGATATCCTTGTGAATGATGTGATGCGGCCCGCGGGCGTATGGCAGTCCTGCTCAGCCGGTCGCCACCTGTCGGAGAAGCGGCGCCTTGGGCTCTGAGACCTCAAGGCCACGATGGGCGATCATGCGCCCCAACTCAGAAATGGTGCTGTAAGGGCTGTCTATGCTGGTGAAGTCGATGGGCCGATCCATCATTACGGCGTCCCGCAACACCTCCCCACGCATGAACTCACGACACGAGATTTGGCCCATCAGAAGCGGAACGGCCAGATAGACGTCTTCATCCTTCAATATGTGGCCAGCCGACAGATCCCGCCTAGCGTAGACGCCGCGCACCAGGGCGTCGAGGTACTTGACCTCCTTCTCCGGCGCGACGCGCTTTTGCCCCGGCGCGCCGCCGCACATTTCCTGGGCTTTCTTAAAGGCCTTGAACCAGACATCGGCCTGTTCGGGCAAGGTACAATAGGCGCTGACCGGCACCCCTTCGTAGTCTATGTCTATGTGACGCTCGAAGGTGCGCGCACCTTTACCGTAAGCAATAAGCATCGAGTTTGTCCAGTCATGGAACTCGTGCGTCGATAAGCCTACCACGATGTCGGGGTAGCGCTCCCGGAAGAAATCGATCTGGTTCAGTTCGAGTTCATAGTCTTCCGACGGGTACATAGAGACGCAATGGTTCAACGAAAACGGGATCCCACGATGCCTAAAGAATTTTACCAGGTTATCGATATCGTTCAGCGAAGACCCGCCACTGGATGCGATTACAGGCTTGCGGGTGGACGCGATCTTCTCGATCAAGAACCAGTCCTTGATGTCGGAACTCGCGATCTTGATGATGTCGACGCCGAACTCGACCGCCTTGTCGACGGAGACCTCGTCGAAGGGGGTCACCATGGTCGTCATGCCACCATCGCGGACGGCATGGATCATCTGGTTCAGACTTTCCCACGACATATGCGTGGCCAAGGTCTTCTGGATATACCTGATATCCTTGCGGTCGCGGTAATCCTTATGAATGAAGGAGTTCACATCGCGGAACTGCAGCTTGATCGAGGCGCGTACATTGTTGAATCTCACCACCTGGGAGAAGTCCCGTATGATCTTAAGTCCTCGATCAAGGCTTCCCCAATGGTTGTTGGCCAATTCGAGTACGAACAGGTCGTCGAACACTGTCTGGGTCAAGATTTTCCCCTACGCTAAGCAGGTGTCACATTCCAAAGAGGCAAACTGGTATGCGTAATTATCTCAGCGCTGACTGCAAGCGCTCGACGACGTAGTCGAGGTGGGCGTCGCCCAGTCCTGGGTAGACGCCCACCCAGAAGGTCTTCGCCATCACCGTGTCGCTCTGATCGAGATCGCCGACCGTGCGATAGGTTAGATCCTTGAAGTAAGGTTGGCGAATGAGGTTGCCGCCGAAGAGCAGCCGCGTGTCGACCTTTTCAGCATTCAGTCGCCTGACCAGATCGTTGCGACTGATGGGCGCGTCTGACCGCAAGGTGATGGGGAAGCCGAACCATGACGGCTCGGACTTGGGCGTCGGCTCCGGCAGGATGATGGCGTGCTCTAAGCCGGCCAAGCCCGCTGTAAGCCGGTCGAAATTGACACGGCGCCGGGTGACGAAATCATCCAGCTTGTCCATCTGTGCGACGCCGACCGCAGCTTGCATGTCGGTAATCTTCAGGTTGTAGCCGAGATGACTGTAAGTATATTTATGGTCGTAGCCGTGCGGCAGGTCACCCAGCTGCCAGTCGAACCGCTGGCCGCAAGTATTGTCGAAGCCCGGTTCACACCAGCAGTCGCGGCCCCAGTCACGGACGCTTTCTGCGGCGCGGCGATAGATCGGATTGCTGGTGAAAACCGCACCGCCTTCACCCATGGTGATGTGGTGGGCGGGATAGAAGCTCAGGGTGCCGAAAGCGCCGAACGTTCCAACGCTCCGCCCCCCGTAGGTGGCGCCGAGCGCATCGCAGCAGTCCTCGACCAGCAGCAGATCGTGCTTGCGGGCGAAGGCCGTCACAGCGTCCACGTCAAAGGGATTGCCCAAGGCATGCGCCACCATGATCGCCCGGGTGCGCGAGCTGAGCGCCTCTTCAAGGCGACTGACGTCGATGTTGTAGGTCGGAATATGCACGTCCAGGAACACGGGGATCAACCCGTTCTGGAGCAGCGGATTGACCGTGGTCGGAAAGCCCGTGGCGCAGGTGATGACCTCGTCGCCCGGCTTCAGCGCATCATCCTTGAGCAAGCCGGAGGTCAGTGCGGTCGCCGCCACCAGATTGGCGGAAGAGCCGGAATTGACAGTCAGGCAGTGCTTGACATCCAGATACTTCGCCAGCCGTTCCTCGAACTGCCGGTTGAAGCGGCCAGTCGTCAGCCAGAAGTCGAGCGCCGAGTCGACCAAATGCTCGATCTCGTTGTGGTCGAAGACCTTGCCGGATACGGGAACGCGGGTCTCGCCAGCGACGAAAGGGCGCGTGGCGTGGGCGATGCCGGCGTACTCGCGCACAAGGCCCCGAATCTGGCTTCTTACGGCGCGAGCCCGATCGCCAGTATCGTCAGCAGCGCGAACGCTTTGTTGGGCGAGCGTCACCGCTCTTGTCATTACACCCCCTCTACATCATCGATCGGCGAGGCACGAAGTACACGAGCGATCTCATCCTCACTAGCTTCAAGCATATTTTTCATGTCGCTGTCTTCCAAAAAGCGCATGTACCACGTCGCCGCGTGCTGGATTGCGGCTTTGTTCGTAGTCGACGGCCTCCATCGCAGCTCAATCTTAGCTTTTGTTGTGTCTACTCGCAGGACTTCGGCTTCTCGATGATGGCGTGCGGCTATCGCCGTCTCGTCCGCGAACTCGGTGTCAAGAGAGAAACGCCAAGCAGCCTGGAAGGCTTGCACCACCTCACGCACGTTAAGTTCCTCACCGGCCGTGGGCCCGAAGTTCCAAGCATCATGAGGCTTGGCCAAGCCGCCATGGCAGGCGCGTTGCGCCGCCAGCAGATATCCCGTCAGTGGATCAAGCACGTGCTGCCAAGGCCGGACTGAGCTTGGACTGCGAATGGTCACTCGCTCGCCAGCCATTGAAGCGCGCACCAAGTCCGGTATCAGTCGATCGGCGGCCCAGTCTCCGCCTCCGATGACATTGCCCGCACGTACGCTCACGATCGCCGGGCCCGAGCCTGCGAAGAAGGTCCGAGCGTAGGCCGCCGTCACCAGTTCAGCGGCGCCCTTGCTCGCGGAATAGGGATCGGACCCGCCCATGGCCTCGTCCTCCCGGTACGGCCAGACCCGCTCCCGGTTCTCGTAGCACTTGTCGGTCGTTACCGAGACCACCGCCCGCACG